>JAGQQZ010000502.1 GCA_020425915.1 Planctomycetota bacterium
CGCGTCAGCGACCGGCCGAAGCCGGTCGTCGGCAAGCCGCGGATCTACTGCCTCAGCGTCGACGACCAGACCGAACTGCCCTCGCGCTTCGGTCCGTACTACCGGATGACCGGATTCCAAGGCGACCACCCGCTGGTGTCCGAGGACGAGTCGAAGCCGAACAGCGTCACCCAACTCGCCGAGTGCCTGGTCGCGTCGCGCAACGGCCAGTCACCCGAGACGACCTGCCGCACGCTCGTGACGCTCGCCCTGCGGGGCGACGGCGCTGCCAGCACCGAAGCGGTCCAAGTGCTGCGCGAGCGCGAGGCGATCAGCGACCGCCTCGACGCCCTGCAAAGGAGCGACCTGCTCGCGCGTGCCGTCGGCGAGACCGAGGACATCGACCTCAAGATCGCGCTCGCGACCTTGTGCGCCGAGCAGAAGATGCGCGGGATCATCGACGCGTTCTGCCTGTCGATCGAGGAGTCCCCGAACCAGCGCTTCGCGAAGACCGTCGGCCGCCTCGCCCGCTACGTCCACGGCGAGGACGCGATCGACGTCCTGCGACCCCACATCGCCCGCGCCCGCACGCCAGCCGTGAAGGACCAACTGCTCTACGCGCTGGGCGCGACACGCACCGAGAAGGCGCTCGACGCCCTGCTGCGCTACCGCGCGATCCACGGCGAGAGCAAGGCCATCGATGCGGCGCTCGAAGCGCACGGATCGAAGCGCGCGGTCGAGGCGATCGGCGAGAAGAAGGCGCCGGCCAAGTAGCGCCGAGCGAATCCCGCTAGTCTCGAGGCCACTCGATGGACCTCGAACGTGCAACTCGTGATCGTCGCGCGGTTCCGTGGCGGATCGCCACCGCGCTCGGGCTCTGGGGACTGTTCGTGGTTTGGCTGCGGTCTCCGGTCCACGCTCGGTGGGACGAACTCGACTTCCTACTGACAGTCGGGATCGCAGCCGCAGCCGGCGCGGTTTCGAAGCACGCCCTGCTGGAGTGGATCTCGAAGGGCTTCGTGGGCTGCCTCGCGATGCTCGCGGTGTTCCTCGTCGCCATACGGCTCATGGGCTTGGGCGACTTCATGTTCGGGACCGTGACCTCGGTCGGATACTCGCGCGACGGATTCCGGATCGAGGAAGTCCGACCCTTCGGGGACCCTCCCGTGTACGTCGCCGAACGACCGTTCTGGCTCCTGTTCTGCGAGCGATACCAGATCGAACCGGAGTCCGTCGCCCACGGATTGGTCTGGCGCGGCGAGACGATCGAGATGGAACCGGTCCGCGATCGGCGCTGATCCGGAATCGCTAGCGCGGGGCCGGCCTCGGCGCACGCGCGGGCACGACCTCGACCGGCACGCCGCGCTGGAAGTAGCGCCCTCGCCCCTCCTTCTCGCCGTCCTGACGGACGAGGTGGAGCTGCGCGTTGTGGTCGCACAACCACTCGACGAGCGGCCGCGACATCCGCGGGGCGAACAGCTGGAGCACGATCCGGCGGTCCGGGTACTCGTGCGCTTCGAACTTCATGCCGCCGAACAGTTCGATGACCGAACGATCGGAGGCGCCGGCGACCTGGCTGAGCACGCCCGCCGGGAACAGACGGTCCGCCATCGAAGCCAATCGGCGCGCGACGATCGGGCCGTCGGGGTATTCGATGCTCTTCTCCGGCATGCGACGCGGTAGCTCGCGCAGCGAGTTGATCAGTCCCTCGCCGATGACGACGAGGCGGCGGGGCGGGAACTCGGCTTCGCGCTCGGCCGGGCACAGCACGCGCACGCAGTCGACCAACGGTCCCCGGCGCTCCGCGGAGTACAGGACCTCACCGTCTCCCACGACGTAGTAGCGGACCGCGGATCGCGGTAGCTCTCGGGTCCTGCGCAGGGCCGCGTTGCGCACGCTCCGACGCGACTGCCACAGCATGTGATGCTCGCCGTGCTGTTCGACGCCGATCGAGCGGAGCGGCCGCCGACCGTCCGAGGACGCCGTCTTGATGCCGATGCGTGCGCCATCCGCGAGCACGAGATCGAGCCCGTGGAGGTGCGGCAGCGTGGCTGCTCCGGACTTGGTGTGCACGCGACCGCGAGCATCGACGAACAGTCCCGATCCGGTCGGGAAGTCGACGCGGAGGCCCGCCGCCGAGACGCGCAGCAGCAACCCGCCATCGGTCGTGAACGAGGTCACGCCGCGTTGGACGCTCGCCGCGGCACGTTGGCCGTCGACGAGCCCGCCGCTGCCGAGTCCGAACGCGGATGCGGCGAGTTCTTCGCCGACGAGCGAACCCGTGGCGATGACGATGTCGAGGCCTTCGTCCGGGGCGGGGGGAGCCTGCGGGATGAGCGTGAGGAGGAGTGTCGCGAATTCGATCACTCCGGTCTCATCGACCGTTCGAGCGACGAACTGAATCGGATCAGCGCGGAGCGCGGGGGACCGGACGATCCGCCCGGACCTCCTCGACCGGTCCACAACCATGCGCCTCGAGCGTGTCGACGAAGGAGTCGAACGCCTCAGGGTCCGCGTCGTCGGCGAACTTGCCGAACGTCACGACCAGCAGGTTGCCGCCGAGGACGGCCGAACCGCTGAAACACCCGTCGTCGACGAAGCGGACGAGATCACGTGCACCTGCGACGATCCTCGAGAACTCCTCGACGCCTTCGACCGAGCCCGGCAACGACTCGACGAACGGCAGATCGATCGCCCGCGGCAGGTAGAAGCGGACCCGGAGCTTGTGCGCGCAGTCGAGCGTGCGAAAGGCCCGGGTCGTCATCGGCCGCTCAGGCCTTGCGGGTGACGCGGAACGACGTGAACTCGTCCCCCATCGCCTTCGAACTCTCCGGAGTGGCGACGTAGTTGCCGTCGGCCTTGAACAGGTGACCGTAGAACTCCGGCGTGAACTCCGGCTTCGACGCCACGTCCCCGCGGTAGACGAGATTCATGATCCCGGCAGCCGCACCTTCCGCGAGATACGACACCGGGTGATCGGCGACACCGTACATCCCGAGGTAACCGTTGCTCTCGTAGTCGTCGTGGATGACGAAGGTCGCACCCTCGACCGAGAGGTCGGTGACCTGCCAGCGCCCCCAGCCGAGCGCGTTGACCGCGGCGGTCATGCCATGCACCCAGTCCCCCTGGCACTTCAGGCTCGGCAGGATCAGCGCATCCCACTCGCCCGAGGTCATCATGCCGCCGAACGTGTTGAACGCGCACACGTGTCCCGCCTCGACGAACAGCGGTCGAGCGGCGGCGAGACCGTGGTCACCGAACTTCTGGACCATGGCCCGCTCGGTCTCGAACGACACGCGGTTGTAGTAGTTGGCGTAGTGCCGGGTCAGGTAGACGCCGAACGCCGAGATGCTGCCGGCTTCGTCGCCGACGATCTCCATGCCGGTCAGCGCCTGGTAGATCCCGGCGTAGTCGACGTTGCCCTGGTCGACGGCGATCGGCGACTGGCTCGTGGCGCAATGCCCCGCTTCCACGCTCTCGAACACCGTGTAGTTCGGCGCTCCCTCGGAGAGTTCGAACTCGCAGGTCGATGCGCCTTCGGCGCGACACGTGTCGTGACGAACCGCGAAGGTCCCGAGCGGCAGGTCCTGGATCGCCGCCCAGGCACCGGCCAGCCAACCCGACGCGAAGTGGCAGACCGGCTGATCGCTCGTGCCGAACTTCGCGTTCCACGCCATCGCGTAGTGCGAGTTCGACGTGCTCGTCGTGCCGCCGTCCGCGTTCAGGCTCGACAGATCGAACGTGCCGAATCCGGCCCAGCGGTACAGCTCCTGCGCGAGTTCGATGCGCTGGGCGGTGCTCGTGACGTTCGCGTTCGCGAACACGTTGGTGAGTTGGGCGAACGCCACCTCGGCGGCCGCACCGATCAGGAACGGGACCGAGTCCACGTAGCCCGCGTCGAGGATCGAGCGCTGCAGGTACGTGTTGTAGTGATGGCAGTGGAAGACCA
>JAGQQZ010000503.1 GCA_020425915.1 Planctomycetota bacterium
AGGTGCGCGTGGTCGTAGGCATCGCGCTCCTCGATCCCCGCGCGCTCGAACGCATGATCGCCGACCAGCGACACCTCGTCCCCGACGTGCTCGATGTGGCAATGACCGCAGTCGCGGACCAGACCGGCTTCGAGCTGCCCGTGCAGGCCGCGCGTCGCGTCGAGCTGTTCGCCGATCGCCTCGTGGCACACGACGCATGCGCTCGCCAGGTCGCGACCCGCATCGGAGTGACAGTTGGCGCAGCCGGCGGAACCTTGCAACTCGTCGACGACGCGGTGCGCGCCGTGCAACGGACCCGGCGACGTCAGTTCGGTTCGCTCCCATTCGACGACCGCGAGGACGACGACGAGGGATGCGAGCGCGAGCAGGAATCCGATCAGGGTCTTCATCGACCGATTCCTCCGAGCAGGACCGACCAGTCGATCTCGCCGAAACGCACCGAGTTCACGATGTGCGCGGCCGCGAGCAGCAGCATGAGCAACGCGAGCCAGCGGTGCAGGTAGCGCCAGGACGACAGGAAGGCGCGCAGGTCACCGAAGTGGTTCGCCATGAACGCCAGGTCGTGGATCTGATCCGCGAGCGACAGCAGTCGCTCGACGTCGTGCTCGGGCACGTCGGCGCTCAGGCCGAACGCGCGCAGTTCGCGCCGCGCCTTCCGCAGCTCGCGTCGACTGGTGACGATCTTGCGCACGCGGCGCAGGATCCCGCCTTCCCAGCGATCGGCGGCGACGAGCTGCTCGACGCGATCGCGCACTGCCGCCGGGAACTCCCCACCGGCCCGGTCCCACTCGCCGGAGATCGCCGCGATCTGCGAGCGGAGTTCTTCGAGTGTCGCCTCGCTGCCGTTCGCCGCGCGCGGCACGTACGAGTAGAGGTAGCGCCCGACGACACCGGTCACGACGACGACGCACAGCGCGAGGAACGCATGACCGCCGATCGTGTTCGAGGCGCTCATCCCGCTGTGCACGACGATCAGCAGCCAACCGAGCAGGCCGGTGAACACGTGGATCGCCAGCCAGGCGGTCAACCGACCACGGACGAACCGACCGAGCCAAGGCGAGCGGCGCGCGAGGTAGAGCAGGTTCCAGAAGAACAGCACGCAGGCGAGGATCCCGGCCCAGAGACCGACCGTGCCGCGCGGAGCGAGCACGTCGTGCGCGTCGTGCGTGACGCGATCCGCCGGGCCCGCGGCGTAGTAGTCGTCGAACGCCCAGGCCCAGACCAGGAGCACCAGCGCGCACGCCAGGATCCCGATCGCCGCGCGCATCAGGCCCGTGCCCTGGTCGACGAGCGGCGTGACCGGCGGGCGATCGGCAGGATCGAACGAGATGCCGGCGTGTTCGAGCAGTCCGAACGGTGCGAGACCGCCGGCGAACACGAACACCTCGTCGTTCGGCAAGGACTCCACACGACCGTCGTGCTGGATCAGGACCTCGCCGTCGCGGACCTCCTTGACCTGACTCTCGAACAGGAGGCGGATCTGACCGCCGGCGGCCGCCGCGTCGATCTTCGCGGCGTTCTTCGCCTTGAGCCGGAAGAACGCGTGCTTGCGGTAGGACAGCGTGACGTCGTTGCCGGGCTGTTCGGCGAGACCGATCGCGGCCTCGATCGCGCTGTCACCACCGCCGACGACGAGGATGCGACGACCTTGGTAGGACTGCGCGTCGATCAGGCTGTAGGCGACCTTCGGCAGGTCCTCGCCCGGAACCCCGAGCTTGCGCGGCGTGCCGCGCCGGCCGAGCGCGAGGCAGACATGATGCGCCCGCACGGTGCCGCGCGACGTGCGCGCGACCCACACGCCGTCGTCACCGCGATCGAGACCCTCGAGCCGCGTGCCGGTGCGGATCGGCAGCGAGTGTTCGGCCGCGACCCGCTCCCACATCTCGACGAGCTGTTCCTTCTCGTAGCTGAGCCGGTCGAGCCGCACGCCGAGCGGGAGGTCGATCGGCTGCGTCATGACGAGCTTGCGGCGCGGATAACTCGCGACGGTGCCGCCGAGATCGGCGGCCTGGTCGATGACGCCGAAGCGGATCCCGGCTTCCTTCGCGGCGAGCGCGCACGCGATCCCGCCGGGGCCGGCGCCGACGACGAGCAGGTCGAGCGGCTCGCGGCGCGGCGCAGGAGGTTCCTCCGGATGATCGCCCCCGCCGACCGTCACCGGAACGCGCGCCGGCTGCGGCG
>JAGQQZ010000504.1 GCA_020425915.1 Planctomycetota bacterium
CGTCGTGCCGCCGACCGTCCATTCGCGCTGCTGATCGGACTGGCATCGCAACACCGTGCCCGCAGGCCCCGGAAGGAACACGAACCTGCGTCGCACCTCTCCGACACAACTGATGACGGTGACGACGAGCGCGATGATGAACAGGACGAACCAGCGCATGCGAACGGCCGCGGAGGGAAGGACGGTCTAGAGAGCACGATACCAGGATCGGACGCCGACATGCGGCGACCGACCGCAGTTGGAAAACTCGACGCCCCCGCACGACACCGCACTAGGATGAGCGCGCGATGAACTTCGCGACACGCTGGACGCATGCGGCGCCGAGACGGCTCCGATCGGCAGAGCCCCCTGCTCTCTGGCTCGTGGCGCCGTGAACACCGAGTCCGAACGCAGCGAGCAAGTCGCGAGATCGCCACGCCGCCCGTTCTCGACCTCCAGCGGCGCGTTGCTGGCCGCGACACCGATCCCGTTCGCCGTGACCGCGTGGGCGCACGGCGGCGTGGACCTGGGAACGCCGATCTGGGCCCTGGTCCTGTTGACGGCGTCGACGATCTCGCTCGCCGTGGCAGGTCTCACGATCAGCACGCACGCCCGTCCGGGTCGCGTGCTCGCCACGCTCGGCACGATCGCGCCGGTGGTGCTGGCCACGCCGCACCTGTCGAAGTCGCCCGGGTTCGCGCTGCTGCTCGCGGTCTCGTCGCTGGTCAGCGTCGCGATCATCTGGCGGTACGCGGCCGCGCTGTTCTCCGGTTCCCTGCAGCGTAGTCACCCCGGCCTCGGTCGGGTGCGAGGCTCCGCGGCGGTGGCGATCATGTTCTGGCTCGTGGTCGGGATCAGCGGCGAGCACGTCGGCTTCGCGATCTGCGCTTCGGTCGGGGTCTCGATGCTCGTCGCGATCACGATCGGCGTCGTGTGGCTGATCCAACGCCGGCACAGCACGAATCCACGGACCCGCACGCTGACGGCCGCGCTGCTCGCCACGTTCGCCCTCGGCGCAGCCGCGCACGAAGACCCCTGGTCGCTCGTGAGCAGCGCGGCGGTCTACGCGCTGATCGCGACCGTGTTCGGACCTCGCACCGAGCGACCCGGGCTCGGCGAGGGTCGATGGTGGTCGACGCTGATCGAGCACCCCGAGCGGATGCTCGTGAGCACGTTCGTGACGATGGCCGCGATCGGCGCGGTGGTCCTCGCGCTGCCCCAGAGTTCCGCGGACGGCGCGAGCATCGGCGGCCTGGATGCAGCGTTCACGTCGATCAGTGCCGTCTGCGTCACGGGGTTGATCGTGTGCGACACGCCGGTGGACTTCACGTTCCTCGGGCAAGTGGCGTTGCTCGTCCTGATCCAACTCGGCGGCCTGGGGATCATGACGTTCTCCACAGCAGCCCTTCGCGTGCTCGGCGGCCGGATGAGCCTGAAACAGGAGTCCGCCGTCGCGCACCTGATCGGTGCGAGGGACCGCAGCCGCCTGGTGGCCTCGGCCCAGGACGTGCTTCGCGTGACCTTCGTCGTCGAAGGCGTCGGCGCAGTCGTGTTGGCGTCGCTGTTCCTGCTGCACGGCGAGTCGTTCGGTGCCGCGTGCTGGCAGGGATGCTTCACGGCCGTTTCCGCGTTCTGCAACGCCGGATTCGCGCTGCACAGCGACAGCCTGATTCCATACCAGGAGGCGCCGCTGGTCCTCCACGTCGTCGCGGCACTGATCGTGATCGGCGGCCTGTCTCCAGCCGTCGTCCTCGCGCTCACGACCCGTCGTGATCCGTTTCGCCCCACGGCGATCCACATCAAGATCTGCCTGCTGTCGGCGATCGTGCTGTTGGTGACCGGCTTCGTGCTGTTCCTGATGTGGGAATGGGACCGTTCGCTCATCGGTCTGTCGGTCATGGACAAGATCCACAACGCGTGGTTCCAATCCGTCACGTTGCGCACCGCCGGTTTCAACTCGGTGGACGTCGCGGCGGTCCACCCGGCGACCTACGTCCTGATGCTCGGGATGATGTTCGTCGGCGCGAGCCCCGGCGGGACCGCGGGAGGGATCAAGACGACGACCGCCGTCGTGCTGCTGCTCTCCGTCGTCCATACGATTCGCGGCAGCACGAGCGTCTCCGTGTTCGGCCGACGGATCTCCGAACGCACCGTGCAGCGCGCCTCGGTCATCGTCACCGTCGCGACGCTCGGCGCCCTCGTCGCCGTCATCGCGTTGCTGCTGACGCAGCGCATCCCGTTGCCCGCAGCGCTGTTCGAGGTCGTCTCCGCGCTCGGCACCGTGGGCCTCAGCCAGGGCGCCACTTCCCAGCTCGACGACGTCGGAAAAGTCATCATCCTCCTCTGCATGTTCGTTGGCCGGATCGGCGGCCTCAGCATCATGATGTTCATGAGCCAGCGTGGTTCGACCGGAGGCATCGTCCTGCCGACGGAAGACGTCGACGTCGGCTGACCAAGGAACCAACCATGCCACGTCCGAAACAACAGGCCATCGTGATCGGTCTCGGCCAGTTCGGGACCGCCGTCGCTCGCACGCTCGCCGAACGCGGGGTCGAGGTCCTCGCGATCGATTCGGCGGAGGACCGCGTGCAGGCGATCTCGACGCAGGTCGCCGAGGCCATGTGCTTCGACGCCACCGACCATGAAGCCGTCCAGCGCACGTCACCGGACCTTCGCGACGTGTGCGTGTGCGCGATCGGTGACGAAGGGCGAGAGGCCTCGATCATCTGCACGGCGCTGCTACGGCAGGCCGGAGCGAAGCGCGTCATCGCCCGCGCCAACGATGACGTCCACGCGCGCATCCTGAACCTGGTGGGCGCGCACCAGATCGTGAACCCCGAGCGCGCGTTCGGCGAGCGATTCGCGAGCCAGATCGTCCACGAGGGCGTCAAGGGCGAGATGCTGCTCGGCGAGGGCGTCCTGCTCAGCGAGGTCGAGACGCCGGAGGCGTTCGTGTCGCACTCGCTCGGCGAACTGCGGCTGCCGAATCGGTTCGGCGTCACGGTCGTCGCGATCCGCAAGCACGAGAGCGGCGCCGTCGTGCTACCGGACGCGAACACGACGCTCGAGTCCGGCGACGCCATCGTCCTGGTCGCACGCGATGGCGCGGTCGCGCAGATGATGGAGAAGAGCTGACCATGCGACTCCAAGCCGAACTGGCAGCCGTCGTCCTCGGCTACGTGGCGATGAACCTGCTCCTGGTCTTCGCCGCGATCGGCCTGTTCGTGCGCATGGGCCCCGCGATCGAGGGGATCCTGCTCCGCAACGACGCGACGATCGTCGCCGCCGAGGACGTCCTGGAGGTACTGGCGAGAACGTCGACATCGACCGTCGACACGCTGGATCGCGAGCGAATCGCCGCGGCGCTGACCCGCGCCAGCAACAACATCACCGAGAGCGGCGAAGCGCCGGTCATCGTATCCATCGAGGCGAACGTCGAGCCCGCGCTCGAAGGCGACGCGGAAGCGCGCACCGCCCTCGTCAGCGACCTACGGTCGCTGATCGCGATCAACCGGAACGCGATGCGGGCCGTCGACGAAGAAGCCCAACGCCTCGGCTCCGCCGGCGCGTGGGCCG
Organism: Planctomycetota bacterium; assembly: GCA_020425915.1. Lineage (GTDB taxonomy): Bacteria > Planctomycetota > UBA1135 > UBA1135 > UBA2386 > JAGQQZ01. Next base: position 3,556 of record JAGQQZ010000504.1, read on the forward strand.
CGGCATTCGTCGGCTTCGTCTCCCTCGGACTCTGCCTGCTGCTCGGTCGGAACCTGGGCAATCGCATCGTGCGCCCGATCCTCGAGCTTCGGCAGGTGCTGGCCGCGGCACACGGCGGCGACCGATTCCGGCGGTGCGCGATCCAACGCGCACCCGCCGAGCTGTGCGAATCGCTGGCGGGGGTGAATCAGCTACTCGATGCGCGGTCGTTGGCGCTGGGTGACGAGTCGGACGAGCCGGCTGTCTCGCGGCCGGAGCCGAGCGGGCGAGCCTGAGGACTCCGCCACCCCACGCCGCGATTCAGAAGTCGTACTGGCAGTAGAGGTTGAAGCGGAACATGTCGCCCTGCTGCGTGCCGACCCAGTCGCTCTCGACTCGGGCATGCCGCTCGGGGAGTTCGCGAGATCGGTCTCGAACTTCGCCTTCGGGTGCACGCCGTCGCGCTCTGCATGATCCTCGATGTCGGCTTCGCGCCGTCACCGGCCGTCACGACGTCGCCTGGAGCGGTCGCGCGCGGCCGAGCATGCCGCGAACGAGAGCGATCCAGGCCGGGCTGAGCGCGAGGCTGAGCGCGATCACCGCGATCGTCATCGAGTAGCCGAACTGCTCGATGAGTCGCACTTGGAAGGCGACGGATGCGAGGACGAAACTGAACTCGCCGATCTGCGACAGCAGCGCACCGGCATAGATCGACTCCTTCCACGTACTGCCGAGCACGCGCAGGACGACCGCGTTGATCACGTTGTTCGTCACCAAGACCGCGGCGACCAGGAACAACGCGTTCCCCAGGTGCTCGACGAGGAAATCGAGGTCGAGGAGCATTCCGACCGAAAGGAAGAACACCGCGACGAAGGCGACACGGAACGGCTCGAGACTGCGGTGGACCCACTCGGTCTCCCGCGCCGCCGCGACGACCATCCCGGCGACGAACGCTCCCATCGCCGTCGACAGACCCATCAATCCGCTGACGAGAGCGAGGCTCGTCGCGACGGCGCCGCTCGCGAACACCTGGAGTTCGTGATCTCGACGAATCCAGCCCGTGAACGGGAGCTTGACGGGGCTTCGCGCGACTCCGACGCAGAGCAGGACGAGCCCGATCCCACCCACGAGTTGGAACGCCCATACCCCCGTCTCCCCGACCGGTTCGCCCATGATCCCGATGACGCCGAGCATCGGAATGATCGCCAGGTCCTGGACGAGCAGGACGCCCAGCACGTCGCGTCCGACGTCGGTATCCAACTCGCCCCGGTCCTTGAGCAGCTTGAGCACGACGGCGGTGCTGCTCAGGCTGATCACCATGCCGAGGACGATGCTGCGCGGTAGCGGCCACGACAGCAACGCACCGATCCCGAGCACACTCGCCACGCTGATGACGACCTGAATCGCCGTCCCGATCACGGCGACGCGCCAGCTCTGGATCAACTGCCGCGGCGAGACCTCCATGCCGACGAAGAACATCAACAGCACGAGGCCGATCGACCCCATGTGCTGAATCACCTCGGTGTCCTCGACGAGGCCAGCGCCCTGCGGTCCCAATGCGACGCCGGCGACGAGGTACGCCACGACGTGTGGCTGCCGCAGCACACGCAGTACGAGCGCGATCGCCAGGAGCGTCAGCAGGACGGCCACGAGCGTGGGCAACAGCGGATCGACGTGCACGGCGTGGCTCCTCGGTCAAACGGACCGCGGCATGTTAGGCGGATCGGTCCGAGAAACGACCGTGCGGCTCACGAGGCGGTTGGGCAGGGACCGCCGGAAGTCGGATCGACGCTCGTCGCCGCTGGGTCCCGGCCTCGAGCGTCCGAACCCACGCCGATGGCCACCGCGCGCTAGCGCAAGCTCGCTATGGATCCGAACACGCGTCGACTCGACGCTGCTGCCCCATGAAGGCAGCACTCTCCGAGTCGACGATCGTGCAAGTCGGAGATGTCCTCGCGGTCACGAGGATCGTCCACGTCATGTACGACCGAGCCGTCGCCGACCCCACGCTCCGACCGTTCTTCGAGGACCGGTCCGTCGCGTGGCTGAAGAGCGACTTCCGCGACTTCCTGGTCCAGCAGCTCGGCGGGCCGCGCCTGTACGGCAAGCACGCGCTCGACCGGGTGCACGCGGGCATGGGGATCCGGAAGGTGCACTTCGATCGCTTCCTGGACCTCTTGATCGAGGTGTTCCGCGAAGCGGGTGTCGGGGAGGAAGCCGCGGTCGAGGTGCGCGCCGTGCTGGCCGAGCTGGAGTCGCACGTCGTCTCCGAGTCCGACTAGGGCGAACCACGCCGACCCGCCGAAGCGCACGACCCGCGAGCGGGGAGCGTCGGCTCGGCGTCGCAGTCCGGGTGTGATTCGCATGAGTCGATCTCGTCGCGCACGTCTCGATCGTCGCCCGACCAAACTGATCGCCGTCGGCGAACCACCTTCGCGACTCGGGCATTTCGCCGTGCTATCGAAATAGCACGCAGTCAGTCCTCGATTCGATCGGAACTTCCTATACCTGCGAGTGCGCTTGCCCGCTTGACCCTGGACCCCATGCACCGCCAACAGCCGCGCCCGAACTTCGGGCCTTCTCCCCGGCGACTGGCTCAGAGACGCGTGGCCACGATCCTCGCGTTCTCCTGCCTCGCCGGGCTCTTCGCCTGCGACCTTGGAGGCATCTGCGACTGGTTCTTCGCGCGGCCCGCGGCCATGACGCTCGAGGACGCCATCGAAGCCGCCGAGTCCCCGAACACGAAGGCTCCTCAGCGCGATCTCGCGCATTCGGTGATCCACCGACGTGTCCATGAGGCACTGAAGGTCCTCGCCGAACCGGTCGACCCGGAATCGGACGCCGACCGCAACCGGCAGCGACTCCGACAGATCGAGCACGCCGCCCGAGAATTCGCCGACTGAGCGATCTCGGGTTCCGTCGCACGCTCGCGATCCTGCCGCCTGCTGAGATCACGACCTGTTCCTCGTGCGGGCACCGCGCGTGTGGAACAATGCCCGCATGGAAGGACGGGAGATCGTCGACCTGCTGCGGCGAAGGGATCCGACGGGAGTGGAGGCGATGTTGGCCACGTACGGACCGGATGTGAGCCGATTCCTGCAGCGCAGGTTCCAGCGCCCGGCAGACGACGAATTC
>JAGQQZ010000505.1 GCA_020425915.1 Planctomycetota bacterium
ACCGAACTCGACCGCGGCTCAGCGCTGGGCGTTGAGGCTCCAGTCGTAGTCGATCCACTCGATCGACGGCGACTCGCCGGCGGCCAGCGCCTGCGCGAGCGGTTCGGACCAGCGTGCCGCGAACGCGAGCACCGATCCCGCGGCCTGTTCGAAGTCGCCGCGGAACCAATCGTAGAGCCGCGTCAGCGAGAGCACGCCGCGCGCGCGATCGAACGCGAACCACTTCGGATTCGTGTGCACGATCCGCGCCTGGTCGGCGAGTTGCTCTGCGAGCCGCGCACCGACGTAGGCCTCGCGCCGCAGCGGCGGGCAGCTCACGGCCGCGCAGACCAGCGCGAAGTGGATCCGTGGCTCGGCGAACTGCCTGCGGATGACCTCGTGCTCGAGCTCGTCGAGGCTGAGTCTCCGACCGAGCAAGTTCCAGCGCACCGCCTTCCACCGCTCGGGCTCGGGGATGTCGCGGATCGAGTCGACCGGCCAGTGCTCGACGATCAGCTTCAGCGTGAACGCGTTGTAGGCGTCGAGCAGGAACGCGAGCTTCTCGTCGCGGCCGAGCGCGTCGAATTCCGCAGCACCGAGTCGGGCCAGGTAGCCGTCGAGCTCGGTCCCGCGCGCCGCGACCGCGGGGTAGTCGACGCGGCCACCCGCGTCCACGCAGGCGCCGAGGATCGCGTCGAGGGCCGAATGGTCGAACACCGTGTCCCCGTCCCCCGCCGCGTGCGCTTCCTGCATCTCGACCGCGGGTGGATAGAACCACGAGCGGCAGGCGCAGGTGCAGACCGCGATCGTCGCGAACAGGGCCAGGCCGGCCCAGGCCATCCATTTCATCGGGGTTGTCTCCAGCGAACGAGATCCTACGGGAGGCCACGGCCGGCAGCCCTTGACTCCGGCCCGCCGCGGCGGAATCCTTCTCCGCCCGATTCTTCGAATCGTTCCCGCCATGACGAAACAAGCAGAGAAGCACACGTTCCAGGCCGAAGTCAGCCAGGTCCTGTCGATCGTCGTCGACTCGCTCTACAGCCACCGCGAGGTCTTCCTCCGCGAGCTGATCAGCAACGCGAGCGACGCCTGCGACAAGCTGTCGTTCCAATCGCTCACCGATCACGAGCTGCTCGGCGACGACAAGGAGCTGCGCATCGAGATCCTCGCCAACAAGGATGCCGGCACCCTCCTGATCCGTGACAACGGCATCGGGATGTCGCACGACGAGCTGGTCGAGAACCTCGGCACGATCGCGCGCTCGGGCAGCAAGAAGCTCATGGAGTCGCTCGCCGCGAAGAAGGGCGACGCGTCGGGCGAGCTGTCGCTGATCGGACAGTTCGGTGTCGGCTTCTACTCGTCGTTCCTCGTCGCCGACAAGGTCACGGTCACGAGCCGCGCCGCCGGTTCGGACGAGGCTTGGCAGTGGGAGAGCGACGCGAAGGAAGGCTTCACGCTCGAGCCGTCGGAGAAGGAGACGCGCGGCACCAACGTCATCCTGCACCTCAAGGACGAGGCCAAGGAGTACCTCGAGGAGTGGACGCTCAAGGGTCTGGTCCGCAAGTACTCCGACTACGTGCGCTTCCCGATCCGCATGCAGGTCGAGAAGCACCAGCCGATCGAGGGCGAGCAGGACTCGGACGGCAACCCGAAGTACGAGACCGTCAAGACCTGGGAGACCGTCAACCAGGCCAACGCGCTCTGGACCCGGCCGAAGTCGGAGATCACCGACGAGCAGTACGACGAGTTCTACAAGCACCTCAGCCACGACTGGGACGAGCCGCTCGCGCACACGCACTTCAAGGTCGAGGGCACGCAGGAGATGACCGGCCTGCTGTTCGTGCCGAAGAACGCGCCCTACGACCTGTTCGAGCGCAAGCAGCGCGGCGTGCGGCTGTTCGTCAAGCGCGTCTTCATCATGGAGGACTGCGAGGAGCTGCTGCCCGAGTGGCTGCGCTTCATGCGCGGCGTCGTCGACTCGGAGGACCTGCCGCTCAACGTCTCGCGCGAGATCCTGCAGGAGAACCGTATCTCGCGGATGATCCGCAAGCAGGTCGTGTCGAAGACGCTCGCACTGCTGAAGGAACTCGCCGACGAGGGCGAGACCACGATCGAGGTCGAGAACGACGACGGCGAGAAGACCGAGCAGACCCGCAACCGCTACCTCGACTTCTGGAAGCAGTTCGGCCGCGTGCTCAAGGAAGGCATCCACTTCGACCCGCAGCACAAGGACGAGATCGCGGCGCTGCTGCGCTTCGAGTCGAGCGCCGAGAAGGGACTGACGTCGCTCCACGACTACATGGCGCGGATGGACCCCGAGCAGCCGGGGATCTACTACATCACCGCCGACTCGCTGAACGCCGCGCGCCACAGCCCACACCTCGAAGCGCTCGAGAAGCATGGCTACGAAGTGCTGTTCATGACCGACCCGGTCGACGAGTGGGTCGTGCAGTCGCTGACCGAGTTCGAGGACAAGAAGCTGATCTCGGCGGCGAAGGGTGCGCTCGACCTCCCGGAGACCGAGGAGGAGAAGAAGCACAAGGAAGAGAAGGCGACCGAACTGTCGGGCCTGATCGACGCGCTCAAGTCCAACCTCGGCACCCGCGTCAGCGACGTTCGGCTGACCAACCGACTGACCGACTCGCCCGCGTGCCTGGTCGCCGACGAGGGCGGCCTGAGCCCGCACCTCGAACGCATCCTGCGCGCGAACGGCCAGGACGTGCCGGACTCACCGCGCGTGCTCGAGCTCAACGCCGACCACAAGGTCGTCCAGTCGATGAACGCGATGGCCGC
>JAGQQZ010000506.1 GCA_020425915.1 Planctomycetota bacterium
ACGTCACGGTCTCGCCGATTCGCAGCAGACCGGTCGGGTGCCCCGCGTGTTCGAGCTGCTCGAGCAGCTCGTCGTCGCTGCGCAGGAACACCGAGGAGTCGACCTCGACGCGGATCGCGTAGCGCGCGAGCACGTCGTCGCGATCGGTGACGATCTCGATGTAGCGAAACGCCGGGGACGACTCGGCGATGCGCTCGTCGACGGGTGGTGTCGCCGCGCGATCGGATCCGGGCCATGCGATCCACGCAATGGACGCGATCAATCCGAGCGCAATCGTCCCGCGCACGGCCTTCCGGGTTCGCCGACGACGCACGACGACGCGTCCGAGCAGGTCGCGCAGTTCATCCCGCCGCGCCCGACCGGCCGCGCTCAACTCGACGTGTTCGAATCCGTTCATCACGTCACTCCTCCGGCACGTCCTCGCAGGCGATCGACGATCCGGCGCAGACGGCCGTGCGCCGCGTTGCCGCTGACGCCGATCGCCGCACCCGCGTCCGCGAGCGTCCCGCCGTCCTCGAATCGCGCGGTCAACAGGCGCCGATCCTCGTCGGGCAGCCGATCGATCTCGGCGCGGAGCCATCGCATGCGTTCGTGCTCGACCAACCGATCCAGTTCGTCCGAGGATTCGGACTCTCGTCCGGCGACCACCTGCTCCCGGGTGATTCGTCGACTGTCGCTCCGCAATCGGTCGATCGTCGTCGTCAGCACCGTGCGGTGCATCCAGGCCTCGACCGCGGACTCCGTCGGCAAGGCGCGCATCGACTTCACGACTCGCATCATCGCATCCTGCACGATGTCGAGGCAGAACGACTCGTCACGCCGGCTGACCGAGCGCGCGATCGCAAACGCCCGGTCGAACCATGCGTCGTAGAACCGGCCGAACGCGATCTCGTCACCGCGTTCGATCGGTCCTGTCCACTGCGCCGTGTCCGGCGCCACGACTCAGTTCTTCTGCCCCTCGGGAGTCGAGACATTTCGGGGCCGGTCCTTCATCTGCTCACGTCGTTCCGCCTCCATCGCGGCGCGCATCGCAGAGTTGCGACGCTCCTCGAGGTCGGTGGTCAGGTTCTCGAGCGTCTGGACGACGAGCGAGAGTTGGTCACCAGCGCCACTGACGAACAGGAGTCGCGAGTCCTCGTGGTACTTGATCGAGGGTTGGGATTTGGTGCGCGACACCGACAACCCTGCCTCGATCGCGGACAACACGGTGCGAGCGCTCAGCGTGATCTCATATCCCTTCGGATCGGTCGGCAACGGCGAGGTCAGCTTCGCGAGCGAGAACACGGCGACGCGCTCTCGATCCGAGTAGCCCGCCGCGCGAGGTCCGGCAGGCTCCGTCTTGATGACCGCCACCGAGTAGACCTCGTTGCCGAACGAACTCGCGTCCATCTCGATCTGCGCGTGGTACGGTGCGGCGACGATCCGCGCGACGGCCTTGAGGGACGTCAGCAGCGTCGCCTGCTTCAGCGTCAGCGGCGGAACGTCGACCTCGACGGCGAGCGGCGACGCGACGACGTTGCCGTCACCGCTCGCCGTCTTCACCGCTGCGACGAATTCCGCCAAGTTCCCGCCCGGGAACGTCAGGTCGAGCAGCTTCTTGGACTGATCTTGAGCAATCGCCGGGGCGGCGAGTGCGGTCAACATCAACAACGATTGGATCGGGCGCATGTCGTGTTCCTCCGCGAAATCGATGGTTCGGAGCGAAGACGACACCGCGCCGCGCTTTCGTCTGGGAAATCCGGGTTTCTCCGGTTGTCGGCGCGCGCCGCGATGAACTAGGCTCGAAACGGCGCTAGATTCGCGCCCTCCGACCGCCGCACCAACGAGGAATTACCGTGGAACACAAACTCCCCGAACTGCCGTACGCGATGGACGCTCTCGCGCCCCACATCTCGAAGGAAACCCTCGAGTTCCACTACGGCAAGCATCACAACACGTACGTCGCCAACCTCAACAAGCTGATCCCAGGCACGGAGTTCGAGAACGCCTCGCTCGAGGACATCGTCAAGAAGTCGTCCGGCGGCATCTTCAACAACGCCGCGCAGATCTGGAACCACACCTTCTACTGGCACAGCCTGACGCCGGAGAAGACCCAGCCGTCTGCCGGACTCGCCGATGCGATCGCGAGTTCGTTCGGCTCGATGGACGAGTTCAAGCAGAAGTTCACGCAGTGCGCCGTGACGACCTTCGGCTCCGGATGGGCCTGGCTGGTCAAGAAGTCCGACGGCTCGCTCGGACTCGAGAGCACCAGCAACGCCGCGACGCCGTTGACCGGCAACGCGACGCCGCTGCTGACCTGCGACGTCTGGGAGCACGCGTACTACATCGACTACCGCAACGCGCGCCCGGACTACCTCGCGGCGTTCTTCGAGATCGTCAACTGGGACTTCGCGTCGAAGAACTTCGGCTGATGTGACGCGCGTCGCCGGGGTCGCGATCGCATTGGGAATCCTCGCCGCGCTGAGCTGGTCCTTGCTCGGCTCGCGCGGCCCGAACTCGGCGACGTCCGAGTTCGCTTCGATCGACGAACCGGCCGAGTCCGCCGAGCCGATCGAAGCCCCCCAGGCTCGACGTCGACCCATCGCGCATCGAGCTGCAGGCGATTCGGTGGCTACGCGGTACGAACGAGCCGCGCGAAGTAGCCGCCATCGTGCTCGCCGGCGACCGGCAAGGACGTGACTTCGTCCTCGACGGCGAACTCGTCCGGCAGCGTCGCGACGACCTCCTCGTTCTCCTCGCGCTCGAGGCTACAGGTCGAATAGACGAGGGTCCCGCCTCGGCGGACGTGCCGCGCCGCCTGCGAGAGGATCTCGGTCTGCTTCTTCGCCATCGTCGCGATCGCCTCGGGATCGATCCGCTCACGCACCTCGATGCGGCGACCGAGAACGCCGGTGTTCGAACACGGGGCGTCGACGAGCACGCGGTCCACGTCCGACGGCAGCTCGGTGGAGCTGTCGACGATGCGGACCCAGGACTGTCCGAGCCGTTCGGTGTTGTCTTGGATCGAACGCCGTCGCGCCTCGTGCGGGTCGAACGCCCACACCTCACCGTCAGGACCGACGGCGTCGGCGAGCAACGTCGTCTTGGTCCCTGGCGCCGCACAGAAGTCGATGACCCGCTCGCCCGGTCGCGCACCGAGCGCACGGCCGGCCGCGACCGCGGTCGGATCCTGGGCGACGAACCAACCGTCGCGGAACGCACTCGTGTCGAACGGCGAACTCCCACCTCGCACCCTGGCGAGGTCCGGACCGTCGACGCGCTCGCACTCGACGCCCGACGCCTGCAGTCGCTCGATCCACGTGTCGTCTGCTCGCGCGGTCCGGCGGAGGTGCAGGGGCGGAACCGCGACACTGGCGACACAGATCCGTTCGGCAGCTTCGGGTCCGAGCCGTTCGGTCCAACGCCGGACGAGGAATCGCGGCAGGCTGTGGATCAGCGCGCGCTGGTCGATCGTGTCACTCGGCAGCGCGGTCTCGAGCCGCAGGAAGCGACCGTCCGGGAGCGCGACCGAGGATCCTTCGACGGGACGTTCCGGCACGACGGACTCCGCGAGGCGCCGCAACACGGCATTCACGACCCGCCGCTTGTCCGGTCGGAGCAGGCGCACCGCCTCGTCGACCGCCGCGTGGGGCGGCGTGTCCATGAACGCGAGCTGGTAGCTCCCCATCCGTAGCGCACACAGGATGTTCGGATCGCGCGGCAGCCCGCGTGGCATCCACCCCTCGAGCGCGAAGTCGAGCAGGCGGCGGCGCCGGACGACGCCGAACGCGAGTTCGCGCGCGAACGCGAGATCACGGCCGACGAGCCCACTCGTCTCGAGCCCCTGGCCGATGCGCTGCACGCGCCCGCTGTCGAAGCCGGTCAGCACGCGGTGCACGACCCGGCGGGCGTTCGGCGCGGAACTCACGT
>JAGQQZ010000040.1 GCA_020425915.1 Planctomycetota bacterium
GCCTTCGACATCCTCCTCCCCGAGCCCGGCGTCGTCCGACTCGAGGCCTCCCACCCCGACCACGCCGTCGGGAAGTTCATCGGCCCGCCTGCGACGCGCGGCCAGGGCATCGGCGGCATCACGATCCAACTCGGTCCGAGCGCGGTGATCGCGGGCAAGGTCACGGATGCACCGACCGAGCTGGGTCAACTCCGAGTCCATGCGATGATCGTCGAGCGCGAGGGCTCACAGGATCACGTCGTCCCGCTCGCACGGATCCCGTTGATGTTCGCCGACACCCGAGCCGATGTCGCCGCGGACGGGACGTTCGTCCTGCGCGGCCTGGAACTCGGCGCGACCTATCGCATCGGCCTGTTCGAGCCGGGCGAACACCGATTCGAAGCCGCCTCGTTGAGCTCGGAGTTGCAGGTGTCGTCCGGCACCCGAGGCGTGCAGCTCGCGTACGACCCGGGCGTGGTCCTCGTGTTCGACGCCGTCGACGAAGCCTCGGGTAGCGCGCTCGAAACCGTGACGGCGACTGCCACGCTGACCACCAGCGGGCAACAGAGGTTCTGGGGACCGCGAACGAACGGCGACGAACTGCAGCGTGGCCCCGACGGCCGGTTCCGGGCCCCGCCGCTGAGGCCGCGCGACGACCGCGCCACGGGCAAGCTGGCGATCGAAGCACCTGGATTCGCGACGCTCGAGCGCGAACGGATCGCGCTGCCGAAGCGTGGCGAGGTCGACCTCGGTGTCCTCGAACTTCAGCGAGCGCCGACGCTCCGGGTCGTCGTGACCCACGGCGACGGCCCGGTCGACGCCGCGCGCGTCCGCTTCGAACCGACCGACGATCGCGATGGAACCACGTCCATGCTCGCGTTCGCCAACTCCTTCGGCGAAGCATCGTTCGCCGGTCCGGCCGACGGCCGTCTGCGCGGCGTCACCGACGACCACGGCGTCTGCAATCTGACCCTGCCGCCGGGGATCAAGGGCCGGATCCGCGTGACGCATCGCGAGTTCGCCCCGTACGAGTCGGTCGAACTCGAGCCAACGCTCACCGGGCAGGAACAGAGAGTGGAGCTCTTCCGCGGGGGCACGATCCTCGTGACGGTTCTGGACTCAGCAGGAAACACGCTCCCGGGCATCTCGTGCCGGAGCCGGCAGATCGGCGCCACGCGTTCTCGGCCGAAGTCGGCCGAGACGGATGCGCGCGGCATCGCGACGCTCGAACACCTGTCCGATGGCGACTACGCGGTCGAGCTGGTGCGAGGTCGCAGCGCGGAGTTCGGATTCGCCGTCTTCGACATCGGACAGGACGCGGAATCGCGCGAGGGAGCCCCGGAACACGTCGTGCGAATCGAGAACGGCGGCACCGTCGAGATCACCCTCGAACAACCGCGTCGATCGACCGTCGTGGGACGCGTGACGGTCGACGGCGAGCCCCTGTCGGGCGCGCGCGTCTCGGTCTCGCGGGGCGATTCGCCGGAGGTCCTCATGGACGCGCGGTTCCCACTCGGGGGCTCGCAGTCCGCGCGAACCGACGAGGACGGTGAGTTCAAGATCGAGGACGTCGACGTCGGCGAGGCGCGACTTCGGCTCACACACTCGTCGCGCGCGATGCCCACGACGATCGCGATCCTGGTCGTCGAGGGCGAGACGCGCCACGACCTCGAACTCCGATCCACGAAGATCACCGGACGCATCGTCGACGCCTCCGGCGACCCCGTCGCCGGTGCACGCGTCTCGGCCCATGTCGCGAATCCTCGTCCGCCGGACGCGTCCCGCGCGGGCATGTCCGAAGGGACCGCGATCGCGTTCTCCGTCGAGGCGTCCGACCACTTCGTCATGCCCGGCGGATCCCGGTTCGGCGCCAACTCGGTCAAGAGCAGGAAGGACGGCACGTTCACGCTCGACGGGATCCGCGAAGGCGTCCCCGTCGTCGTGCGAGCCACCTCCAACGAACACGCCGACGCCGAGTCCGAGCCGATGACGCTCGAGATCGGCGAGACGCGGGCGCATGTCGAGTTGCGGCTGCCAGCGGGCGGCGAGATCGAAGTTCGCGCCGCCAAGGGCGAAGAACCGTTCCAGTTCGTCACGGTCACGTCGGTCGCGAACCCGAGGGACTCGAAGATGCATCCGATCGACGGTGACCGGGTCACGTTCCGAGGACTCGCGCAAGGGCGCTGGACGGTCTCGCTGCAACGCGGGATGGGCAGCGAACCCACGGTCCGCACGGTCGACGTCGTCGCCGACAAGACCACGACGGTGACGTTCGACTGACGGAGGCCGGGACCTATCGGTCCCAGCCCTCGAACTTCGCGATCACGCGGCGGAACTCGTCGGGCACCGGCATCGGCTTGAACTCGTCGTCGATCGCGACGTGCGTCGTGTAGCCCTGCGCGACGACCCGGTTCTCCTTCCGATGCCGGATCTCGAACGCGAACGTGAAGCTGGCCCCGCCGATCTCCGAGATTCGGACGTCGATCGTCAGCGGATCGTCGAGCCGCGCCGGCGAGCGGAAGTCGATGTGCGCGGCTGCGACCACGTTCTCGAAGTCCTTGATCGGCCGCACCCCTTCGGACAAACCGAGATTCCGCAGGTAGTCGACACGACCGACCTCGAGGTAGGTGAAGAAGTTGCCGTGGAACACGATGCCCATCGCATCGGTCTCCGGCAGACGCACGCGCACCTCGGTGCGGAAATGGAACGGTCCCGCTTCGGCCATGGCCGGAAGCGTAGACCGCCCACTGGTCACGGTCGAGGGCCGGGCCGCCTCATTCGACGACCCGGTAGCAGCCCGTCTTCTGCCGCTCGTGCCGGATGAACGATCGGTCGATGTTCAGCGTCGTCTCGGCCGCGCCGAGGAACAACGTGCCGTGCGGTGCGAGCACCCTCTTCACGCGACCGAGGATCTCCTTCTTCGTGTCGAGGTCGAAGTAGATCAGCACGTTCCGCATGAACACGATGTCGATCGCGTGTGGCAGGCCCATCCACGGCTTCACGAGGTTGATCTCGCGCACGTCGAGCTTGTCGCGCAGCTCGGACTTCATGCGCCAATGCGCACCTTCGCGCTCGCAGTACTTGACCAGCAGCTTCGCCGGCAGGCCGCGGTTGATCTCGTGCTGGGCGTAGACGCCCTCGCGGGTCCGGTCCTGCATCTCGCGCGAGAGGTCGCTGACGATGAACCGCAACTTCCAGTCACGGAACACCTCGGGGAAGTCCTCCGCGAGCAGCATCAGGACGCTGTACGGCTCCTGCCCGCTCGAGCAGGCCGCGCACCACATCGTGAGCTCGCGCCGCGAGCCGAGGTCTTCGATGAGCTGCGGGAAGATCCCCTCGCGCAGCGCCTCGTAGAACTTCTCGTCGCGGAAGAAGTGCGTCTCGTTCGTCGTGAGCGCCTCGACGACCGCGCGCTTCACCTCCGCGCCGCCGATCGACTTCACCTGGTCGACGAGCGCGTCGAAGCTCTCGAGGCCCAGCCGCCTCAGCAGCGGCCGCAACCGAGTCTCGACCAGGTAGTCCTTGCCCTCGTCGATGACGATCGCCGACTCCTGTCGGACGATCTCGGAGATGGCCTTCATCGCGGATTCAGCGATGGTCTGTGCTGTCATCTCGCCCTCCCTGCTGTCGGCTTCGCGTCGCACACGAAGCCGGTGATCGCGTTGCCGATCTCGTCGATCGGCAGAATTCGGTCGGCGAGATTCGATCGAACGACGGCTCCGGGCATGCCCCAGACGACTGACGTCGCCTCGTCCTGCACGAACACGTGGCCGCCGCGCGACCGGATCGCCTCGGCGCCCGCTCTGCCGTCCATCCCCATTCCCGTCAGCACCACGGCCAACACCCGGTCGCCGTAGATCTCGGCGACCGAACGGAACAGGACGTCCGCCGCGGGGCGCACGGATTGCTCCATCGGGCCCTCGTGCGTGACCAGGCGCGAGCCCTCGGGTGACCGCGCGAGTTCCATGTGTTTCCCACCGGGCGCGATCCACACGTCCCCGGCTCGCACATCCGTGCCCGCGATGCCCTCGCGCACGTTGAGCGCGCACTTGGTGTCGAGGCTCTTTGCCAGCAGCGAGGTGAACGTCGCCGGCATGTGCTGCACGATCACGACCGGGACCGGGAGATCGGCCGGCAGCATCGGCAGGACCGTCGTCAGCGCCGCGGGACCACCCGTCGACGACGCGATCGCGACGATCTCGATCGGGCCCGACGGCTCGCGGCGCGCCGGCACGTCGACCGGAACGACCGGTTGGTGCCTCCTCGGCGGCCGGCGACGGCACAGCGCGTCGATCCGGGCGACCAACGCATCGCGCACCTCGGCCAGCGCGGCCTGCATGTTCGCGGCACCGGACGGCTTCGCGATGTAATCGTTCGCGCCGGCGGCCAACGCCTCCAGCGTGATCGAAGCGCCCCGCTCGGTCAGCGTGCTGAACATGATCACCGGCAAGCGCCGATTGATCGCGCGGATCTTCCCGAGCGCCTCGATGCCGTTCATCTCCGGCATCTCGATGTCGAGGACGACGATGTCGGGCTTGTCGCGTTCGACCGCCTCGACTCCGCGCCGACCGTTCTCCGCGATGACGACTTCGATCCCGTCGACCTGCTCGAGCTCGCGCTTGACGAGCTTGCGAACGATCGAGGAATCGTCGACCAGCAAGACCTTCGTGGATTGGGTCACGCGCCCGCCCCTCCGTTCGGCGGCGTGAGTCCGACCATCTGGATCTTGTCGACGAGCGCCTCCTTCTCGAAGGGCTTCATCAGGTACTCGTCGGCGCCCGCTTCCATCGCCGCCGTCATGCGCTCGATGTCCCACTCGGTGGTGACCATCAAGATTCGGCAGTTCGAGTATTCCGGGCGCTTGCGCGCGGACTTGACGAACGTGAGCCCGTCCATCCTCGGCATGTTCCAGTCGACGAGGATCAGCTCGGGCGGCGACTCGAGCGCCTCGAGTTCGGCCAGGCCTTCCTCGCCGTTGGCAGCTTCCGAGAACTCGAATCCGAGTTCGGTGATCGTGTTCCCGAGCATGCGCCGCATGGCGCGGGAATCGTCAATGATGAGGGCTCGCATCGGACTCTCCTTCTCCTGCTGATCCGCGGGCCGGCGACTGCCGACCCGCGGTCCACTTCACTCAGACCTGGAACCGCGACACGAGCTCCTGCAGCTCGGACGCCATGCGGGCGAGCTGCGTGCTCGCCGACAACGTGTCGTTGGCTCCCTGAGCCGTATCGGTCGCGAGGTTGGCGACCTGTGAGACGCTCTTCGAAATCTCGCTCGAACCCGAGGCGGCCTCGGCGACGCTCCGGGAGATCTCGTTGGTCGTCGCGGTCTGCTCCTCGACGGCGCTCGCGATCGTGCTCTGGATGTCGTTGACCTGGTTGATGATCTCGCTGATGCGACCGATCGCCTCGACGGCACTGGAGGTATCGGACTGGATCGCCTCGATCTTCTGGCTGATGTCCTCGGTCGCCTTGGCGGTCTCCTTGGCCAGCTCCTTGACCTCGTTCGCGACCACCGCGAAGCCCTTGCCCGCCTCACCGGCGCGCGCAGCCTCGATCGTCGCGTTGAGCGCGAGCAGGTTGGTCTGCTGCGCGATCGACGTGATCACCTTGATGACGTTGCCGATCTCGGCGCTGCTGTCGCCGAGCGCGCGGATGTTCTCGTTCGTCGTCTCGGCGACGTCGACCGCGGTCGTCGCGACGCGCGCGGCCTCGGCCGCACTCTTCGCGATCTCCTTGATGCTCGCGCCGAGCTGCTCCGCGCCGGCGGCGACCGTCTGCACGTTCGCGCTGACCTGCTCGGAAGCGGCCGCGACCGAACTCGCCTGGGTCGACGCGTTCTCCGCGTTCGAACCCATCTGCTGGCTCGTCGCCGTGAGCTCCTCGGACGATCCGGCCAGCGTCTGGGCGCTCGCACCGATCGCCGAGATGCTGCCGCGTAGCTCGGTGAAGAAGCCGTGCAGACGCTCACCCATCTGACCGATCGCGTCCTGGCCGCTGACCGTGACGTCGCGGGTCAGATCGCCCTCGGCCGCGGCGTTCACGACGTCGAGGATGCTGTCGACCTTCTGGCCCAGCTCCTCGGCCTGTTGACGCTCGCGCTCGTTCGCCTCCTGGATCTTGCGCTCGGCCTCCAGCTTCTCGGTGATGACCTCCCAGGTCGCCATCGCGCCGACGTACTGGCCGTTGTGGTCGTAGATCGCGCTGACCAGCAGATCGAGGGTCTCGGGTCCGACCTGGATGTTGGTGCGGACCGGCAGGTTGCTCGGATCGGCGAGGAGCTTGCGCTGGTACTCCGGGGCCTGGTGGAAGGCGTCGATCTTCATGCCGACGATGTCGTTCGCCTTGCACGGTAGCAGGTGCTCGAGCTCCTTGAGCTTCTCGAGCGACGCCGGGTTCAGGTACTGGATCGTGAGATCGCGATCCGCGTACATGACGTTGACCGGCGAGTTCTCCATCATCGAGTTGATGCGCGCCATCTCCGCTTCGCGGCGCATCTCCTCGGAGACGTCGTCCCAGTTCACGATGTAGCCGCAGAGCTCACCGTTCTCGTCCGTCGCGCCGTTGATCTCGGTCCGCAACGTGACGTTGCCGAACGAGAACGTCGCCTCGTGCGGGAGCGACGCAGGATTGCGCAGCAGCGCCTCGATCCGCGCAGGATCGGAGTGGAAGCGGTGGATGCTCGCGCCGAGCAACTCGTTCACGCCGACGCCGAACACGCGCTTGATCTCCGGCGCGAGACTCTGGACGGTCTCGAGCGCACGCTTGTTCGCGTACACGAGGTTGAGGTCGACGTCGGCGACGAACACGTTCGCGCGGACGTTGTCGAGACAGGCTTTGAGTCCTTCGATCCCGGCTACGGGACTGGTCGTGGTGGTCGCTGGCGCCATGGGGGCCTCCTGATTCGTGCGTCGGTTTGCAGTGGTTACGATGTCCGTGGCTAGTGGCCCGACGAGAGCGACCACTTCACCGATCAAGTCTTCTGGTACGTCGAGTTCGTGCAGCGTCGCGACGAGGTGTGTCGCGACCCTGTCGAAGTGTTCCTGGGTGATCTCCAGGTGCTCGTGCGCGCTCTTCATGTCGCGCCCGGCGTAGTCGTTCGGGCCGCCGAGCGCCGCGCTCAGGAAGTCCACCTGTTGGGACTTCTGCACGTCGAGGTCGAGGCCTTCGAAGAAGTGCCGGAGGTCGGGGTCGGCCGTCACGTGATCGTAGAAGCGGTCGACCGTGGCGCGGATCGCAGCGACTCCACCGAGCCTGCTGAAGATCGTCGCGTTGCCGTTCGCGGTGAGTGCGTTGCTCATCCTCGAGTCTCCTGGCTCACGCGGACTTCCGTCCGGCTCCGGTCTGGGAATTCAGGACGGAGTCGACGTCGAGCACGAGCATCAACCGGTCCGGGAACTTGTGGACACCGCGGATCAACGCGCGCGTCCGGCCATCGAGGTTTTCCGGCGGCGGCTCGAACGTCGTGTCGTCGACCTCGACGACCTCGTCGATGTCGTCGACGAGCAGGCTGACGGCGCCGTCCTCGGTGCGGATCACGACGTTCATCGGCAGCTCCTCGGACTGCCGCGCCGGCAGTCCGAGCAACACGCGCGGATCGATGGCGGTGACGATCTGACCGCGCAGGTTGATCAACCCGCGGATGAAGTCGTCGGCCAACGGCACTCGCGTCATCTCCTGATGACGCAGCACCTCTTGCACTCGATCGACTTCGACACCGAAGAAGAAGTCGTCGAGCAGGAACGTGCAGAACTTGCAGATGTCGGTCATGTTCAGCTCCCCGCGAACTCCGGGCGCGGCAGGTGGATACCGGCCATCTCGACGACCTGTTCGATGTCGAGGATCTCGGCGACCCTGCCCTGGATGACGGCCGACCCGCGCACGCCCGGACTCGCGATCTGCGATTCGATCGCGAGGCGTTGGTCGACGATGTCGAGGATGTCGTCGACGACGATGCCGACCGACTTGTCACCCTCGGTGTAGACGATGACCGGTAGCGAACCGGACTCGGCGGACGCGGCGCTCGTGCCGAGGATCCGCGACAGGTGGACCAACGGGAGGATCTCGCCGCGGTACTGCACGACTTCGTGTCGGCCGGTCCGCTCGATCTTGCCCTGCTCGAACTCCTCGAGGCGCGCCACCTTCGACAGCGGGACGGCCATCCGCCGACCATCGTCGATCGAGAACAACAGCATCGTCTCGGAGTCGCCGTGCGCGTTGGTGTCGGACTGCTGGTCGAGGCTGGTGTCGACGATGTCGGCCGAGCGCGCGACGACGCCCGAGCGCTCACCGAGACCCAGCGCATCGAGGATCAGCGCGACCTTGCCGTCGCCCATGATCGTGGCGCCCGCGAAGCAGGTGAGGCCCTGCAACAGCTTGCCGAGCGGCTTGACGACGATCTCCTGGTTGTCGTTGACCTCGTCGACGACGAGTCCGAACTGACGCTCGTCGGCCTGGAGGACCGCGATGTTCAGCGTCTCCAGGTCCGACGCGCAGCGCGGCGCACCGGTGTGCAGCCCCAGCTGCTCGTCGAGCCAGACCATTGGCAGCAGGTTGCCGCGCAATCGGTAGACCGGCACGTCGTGGATCATCTCGATCGCGTTCTGGGCCTGCTCGCCGTCGAGGCGGACGAGTTCGAGCAGACTCACCTGCGGGATCGCGAAGCTGTCGCCAGAACACGACACGACGACCGCCGGGATGATCGCGAGCGTCAGCGGGATCTTGACCCTTAGCGTCGAACCGCGACCCGGCTCCGACTGGATGTCGACCGTGCCGCCGATGCGCTCGATGTTGGTCTTGACGACGTCCATGCCGACGCCACGACCCGAGATATTGGTGACCTCCTTGGCGGTCGAGAGGCCGGGGCTGAAGATCAGGTTCAGCGCCTCGCGGTCACCCATCGACTCGGCGCGCGCTGCCGAGATCACGTTGTTGGCGATCGCCTTCTGCTTGACTCGCTCGACGTCGATGCCCTTGCCGTCGTCGACGATCTCGATGTTGACCTGACCGCCCTCGTGGTAGGCGCGCAGCCACACCGTGCCCTCTTCGCGCTTGCCCGCGGCGCGTCGGTCCTCGGGCGTCTCGATCCCGTGGTCCACGGCGTTGCGCACGACGTGGGTCAGCGGGTCCTTGATCGCCTCGATGATCGTCCGGTCGAGCTCGGTCTCCTGCCCGTCCATGTCGACCCGGACCTTCTTGCCGCACATGCGCGACAGGTCGCGGACGACGCGGGGGAACTTGTTCCAGACCGTGCCGATCGCCTGCATCCGCGTCTTCATGACGCCTTCCTGCAGCTCGGTCGTGATCAGGTTCAGGCGCTGGGCCGTCGTCAGGAAGCCGGAGTCCTCCTGGGTCGTCGAGAACTGCAGGATCTGGTTGCGCGCGAGCACGAGCTCGCCGACCTGGTTCATCAACGAGTTGAGCAGACAGACGTCGATGCGCACGGTCGTGTCGGCGATCGAACCGCCGGACTCGTTGCCCTGCTCACCGGATTCCGAGCCGGCGCGCGGCTTGGCCTTCGCGACCGGGGCTTCCGCGTCGGGCTCGTCGGCCGCGCTCGGCGCCTCGACCGCGTCGACGGTGGTCTCCGCCTCCGGTTCGACCGCAAGCGCCGGAATCGCGGCGACCGCTCCAGGGGTCTGCAACGCCGTCAGCGTCTCGACGAGCTCGGCGTATTCCTTGCCGCCCTCGTCGCCCGCGGTCTCGATGCAGTTCAGGATCTCGCGAACACAATCCCCGAGCGCGAGCAGCGCCGAGGTGATGTCCGCGTTGACCGCGAGGTCTCCGTCCCGCAGCTTGCCGAGCAGCGTCTCGCCGACGTGGGTGACGCGTTCGAGCTTCGAGAAGCCGAGGAACCCGCACGTCCCCTTGATCGTGTGGATCGATCGGAACACGCTCGCGAGGGTCTCCGCGTTCGAAGGATCCTGCTCGAGCGCCAGGAAATCGAGGTCGAGTTGGTCGAGGCTCTCTTGGCTCTCGACGAGGAACTCTTTGACGACATCATCCATACCAAACTCCAATCCCCATGCGCTGGGGATTGCATCAGAGTTGGCGAGGACTCTTCTGCCCCTGAATCTCGAACCAGTGGCGCGGGTGTAGCGCGCTAGTCGAGTGATCGGTCCGAAGGGCCGCCGAGCTTCAGCGAATCTCGACGCGTCAGGCGCGGACGGCCGACTTTTCTCGTACGGCCTTCGCGATCGTCGCCGCAATGTCGTCGAGCGGGACCACGCGGCAGGGAATCGCCGCGTCGATGACGCTGCGCGGCATCGGTGGCGCCACGGCCGTGTCGGGATCTTGTACGATCGCCGAGCCGCCGACGCCGACGATCGTGCGCGCGCCCTTGGTCCCGTCGCACCCCAGACCGGTCAGGACGACCGCGACCGATCGCGATCCGAACGCCGTCGCGACGCTGCGGAACGTCGGGTCCGCGGCCGGGAAGATCATGTGCTCCGACGGCGTCACGTCGGTCGCGAACGTCAGGTCGGGCTGGACGAGCAAGTGCTGCGCGCCGGGCGCGACCCAGACGTGATCGGACTCGACCCTCATCCCGGGTGCTGCGAGCGAGACCGGCAGACCGGTCAGCCGCTGCAATCGCGTCTGGAATCGTTCCATCATCCAGGCGGGTCCGTGCTGCACGAGGATCACCGCCGCACCGAGCGGCTCCGGCAAGGACTCCACGACCCGAGCCAGCGCGTCGGGCCCCCCCGTGCTCGCGGCGACGCAGACGAGCGGGAAGTCCGGCTCGTCCGTCGCGGGCGCGACGAAGGACGTCGGCGAGGCCGGAACGGCCCGGCCGGTCGCGCGATGCACGCAGCGTTCGACGCGCTCGACGAATTCGGCCGGCTCGATCGGCTTGGTCACGCATTCGTCGGCGCCGGCGAGGAGCGCGTGCTCGAGCGCGATCTCGGAGTGGAGTTCCGACATCATGACGATCGGAAGCTCCCGACCGGCGCTCTCGCGCAATCGACGGATCAACTCGATCCCGTCGACGCCCGGCATCAGCCACGACGTCGCGATGCCATCGAACGATTCCGACGCGACGAGCTCCAGCGCCCGCTGACCATCGGGGACGCCGCGGACGTCCAGGCCCCGCTCACGGAAGGCATTCTGCAGCGCGAGGCGAGTGCTGGCAGAGTGCTCGGCGACGAGAATCCGCATCCTGAAAGATCGACCGATCCCGAAGTCCGCCTATAGCCGAACCGTCGACGATCGACGATCTCGACGCGTTCGCCACCGGCCCGTGCTTGACTCCCGTGCAACCGAGCCATCGACTGCGCTCCGTGTCGGACGAGCAGACGATCCTGCGGACGGGTGACAAGCTCTGGCTGTCGATCGGGAGCCTGGTGCTGCTCGGCTACCTCGTCGTCCGCGCTGCGAGCCAGCACGTCTCCTTCGACGAGTCGTGGCACATCTACTACGCGACGATCTCGGACCCCTGGAAGCTGGTCAAGGAGATCGGGCGTGACATGCACCCGCCGACGTGTTCGATCCTGTTGCGGCCCTTCGTCGCGATCGGACCCGACCCGCTCTGGCCGCGGCTGCTGTCGATCGTGCCGAGCGCGCTGCAACCGCTGCTGTGGTTCTGGCTGCTGCGACGGATCGGGATCTCCCGCCCGTTCGCCTGGGCGAGCACGATCGTGCTGTGCACTTCGCACGTGTTCCTCGACTTCGCGATGATCGTGCGCGGCTACACGCTGGCCCACACGGTGCTGATGCTCGCGTGCCTGGCGATCGCGAAGGCGATCCTCTCGGCGAACTCCCGGCGTCGGATCGGCGTGCTGGCCTGCGTCGCGGTCGGCGGTGCGTTCTGGACCGAGTATTCGGCGGCGTTCGCGATCGCGGCACTCGCCGGCGGTGTCATCGTGACCGGAATGCTCGACCGCGACTTCGGTCGGACCGTCACCGAAGCCGTGCGCCGGACGCGCTGGCCCGAGCGAGCGTTCCTCCTCCTCGCCGTGCTCGGCATCGCGGCGTTCTACGTCGCGTCGTTCGGGCTGCGTGCGCTGCCCCACGGCAACGAGTGGTTCCCGGTCGAAGGCCAGTCCGCCGCGGACTTCGTGGCGCGCGGCCTCGTGCTCGACACCTACTACTTCACCCCGTTCGACCTCCGCGACGTGTCGTGGGGCGCGCTCGTGATCACGGCCGCACTCGGCATGACGTTCGGCGTCGGACTGCGGCTGGCGGGTCGCCCGCAGCTGTCGCGCGAAGCACGACTGCAGGGCTCCGTCCTCCTCGCGCTGATCGGCCTCGTCGTCGGCATGGCGCTGCTCGGCGTGCTGCACAAGTACCCCTGGGGCGGGTTCGTACGGCACCAGTTGATCCTCGTGCCGTTCTTGCACGCCGCGCTCGTCATCGTGTTGCAGGAGCTGACGCCGAACGTGCCGCGTGTGCGGGCGATCGTCGCTTCGGTCCTGGTCGCGGGCGCCGTGTTGGTCGGTTGGCGATCGCACGCAACCTTCGACACGAACGAGGTCCAACACGCGCCGCTCTGGCAATCGGCGATCGACGAGGCATTCGCGGAGGACTCCACGATTCCGGTCTGCGTGCCGAACTGCACGTTCTTCGGCACGGCGGGAACGCGGCTCGACACGCTGGACGTCGAGTTCGAGCGCGAGATCGGCGAATGGGATCTCTACGCGGCCGGGTCGCCGCGCCGCGCGATGCTGCGTCCGCGATTCGTGTGGACGATCGATCCGGTGCCGAGCGAGGAGTTGCTCACCGCGTTGCGGGCGAAGTGCGACGAACTCGGGTTCGATGCGATCTGGCTGATGACGATGCGGTTCGGCGGTTCGCCGATCGAGGATCGGGTCGCGCTCGCGGCCGAACTCGAACGACGCTGTGAGTCCGCGGGCTTCGCGGTGTCGCGA
>JAGQQZ010000507.1 GCA_020425915.1 Planctomycetota bacterium
AGCTCGACAAGGACGCCGAGAAGAAGCTGGCGAAGGAAGCCGACGCACCCGAGTGGCTCGCCGCGTTCGCCGACGTGCTCGAGCGTTCGAACGCGCCGTCGTCGTACCCGCACGACCGCGGTGACGCGGACACGGCCGTCGTGCTGCCGAGCGACCCCGAGAAGTCGGTCGCGAGCGCGCCGTGCGCGACGCCGGCCGAACTCGAGCAGGCGTGCCGCGACCTGGCGGACCAACTCGGCATCAAGTTCGGGCAGATCGTGCACCCGATCCGTGCGGTCGTGAGTGGGACGACGAAGGGAGCGGGGCTGTTCGACCTCGTCTTCCTGGTCGGCAAGGAGCGTTGCGTGGAGCGGTTGCGGCGCGCGGCGGCGCGCATCTAGGCTCGTCAGCGGCCGTGGAAGCGGTCGTGCCAGGCGAGGACCGCGTCACGGATCGGCTTCGGTTCTTTCGCGATGCCCTTGTCCTGCTCGAGTTCCTGTCGGGTCGCGAATGCGATGCCCGTCCGGAACTTCACGAACCACGAGTGCCCCACGGGCTCCATGACGTAGAGCGAGAGGCTCGCGAGGACTGCGATCCAACCGACTTGGATCGATCTCCCGATTCCGTCGAGCGTTCCCGAGCGTCCGCGATCCAGGAACAGGAACGTCACCACGAAGCCGCCGACCAGACCGCCGAAGTGTCCGGAGTTGCTGACCATCGGCAGGAACAGCCCGATCGCGAAGTTGACGGCGATCAGCGCCACGACGGACCGGGGACCGCGGAACTGGAACGCGTCGAACAGGTGCCGGCCGCCTCGCATGTTCACCGCGACGATGGAGCCGAACATGCCGAACAGCGAACCCGAGCCGCCGACGAGCAGTCCTGCGTCCCAGATCATCGCGGCCACGCACCCTCCGATCGCGGCGACGACGTAGAGGATGGCGTACTTCACCTTGCCGAGACTGGCCTCGACCATGGGGCCGATGATCACGAGGCAGTAGAGGTTGAACAGGAGGTGGATGAACCCGCCGTGGAGGAACGCATACGTGACGAGTCGCCAGGGTTCGTCGTGCAGCAGGAGCCGATGTGCGGCGCCGAGCACGATGAGGTCGTCCCAGGAAGGGTCGATCGGATCCGACATCAGCGCGAGCGCCAGATAGGCGAGCGCGATGACGAACGTCACCGGAGTTCGCTCGATCTGCTCGGTCAACGAACTCATGCCACGCCTCCCAGGCGCCATAGCGCGACGCGCGCCCGTGCGCGTGCGAGTTGTTCTTCGAGTGACATCGGCTCGCCCTCGCCGGGCGGCTGGGCGGCGCGACGCAGCAATTCGCGCGCAGCCGCGCCGTCGTGCTCCCGCCGCGCGAGTCGCGCGCGAAGGACGAGAGCGCGACGACTCGGTCCGTAGATCGTCTCGTGTCGTTCCAGCGCCCTCACGGCATCAGCGTCCTGGCCCAGCAGCACCAGGCACCTCCCGAGCCCGAGCAGGGCATCGCCGAAGCCGAACTGCTCGTCCGCCGCCACGACCTGGGCGTACGCGTTCGCCGCGTGCGGGACCTGGCCGATGTCGAACAGCGCCTTGGCGCCGAGGAACCGCGCCTTCGTGCAGCGTGGATCGAGTTCGAGCGCACGGTTGACGTGGAACAGCACCTTTCCGATGTCGCGCAGTTGCCAACGCACCTGCGCAATCGCGAAGTGGTCGTCGGCCGTTTCGTGGTGTTCGAGCCGGCCGAGCGCCTGGAACATCGGCGATTGGTCGACGGTGAGGCGTTCCCGCATGCCGCGGAGTAGGAGCCTCAGCCAGGGCATGGTGGGCGGATAGACGAGCGCGGCGACGAGGGCGGCCGCGAGCGCGTACCAGAAGGACTGCACAGCCACCGCCCACACACTCCCGGTGATCCTCGCGGCTCGTCCGGGCGCCTCCGCATCGAGCAGCAACAGCACCGGCGGAATCGCCGCGACCACGAACAGCAGGACCGCGAACGCGATCCGGATCGAGTTGCGCGAGCCCATGCTCAGAAGTGGGGCCGCAGCAGGTCGGCGGACTCCCGACTCGAGATCGAGTTGATGTACATGTCCCCACCGAGTTCGAGCCCCGCGAGGTAGCCGGTGCGCGGTTGGAGCTCGAAGTGCCAGTGGAAGTCCTCGCCGGGGATGCGGTGCAGGAACACGTTGAAGGCCGCACCGTCGAGCGCGGCGTCGACGGCGCCGAACAGGCGCGGCAGCAGCGTCGAGAGTTCCTCGCTCGCGGCCGGCCCCTGCACGAGGAAGTTCGTGTCGTGACGCCGCGGCACGAGCCAGAGTTCGTGCGGGAGCTTCGGGTACCGCGGGCAGAGCACGACGTGGTGTTCGCCGACGAACAGCGCGCGCCCCTCGGTCGGCGCGGACTCGACCTCGGCGCACCACGGGCAGGCGCCGCGCGACGCGCGGAGTTCGAGTTCGAGGCGCGGCGGCAGCAGCGTCAGGCCGAGGAGTTGGGTGTGGTTGTGTTCGATCGAGGCGCCGGCCTCGCGGCCGACGTTCTTGAACAGGAAGGCGCACTGCACGTCGCGCTGCGCCTCCATCGCGGAGATCCGGCGGCGGTAGACGTCGAGGGCGTCAAGCCAGATCGCCGGCGGCACGCGATGCGGTCGCGTCTCGTGCTCGGCACCCTCGACGATGACCTCGTGCCAGTGCGATGCCGGATACAGGTTCGGGAACGCGCGGACCCGCCAGCCCGGCTCGTTCCGGTCGCCGGCCGCGCGAACGGCGTCGACCTCGCTCGGGGTCTGGTGCTCTTCACCCGGACAGAACGGGCACGGACCCGATGCCCGCCCGTGCGTGTGCAGCGGCCGGTGCCGGCGCTGCGGCGCGACCAGGATCGGCCGTCCGGTGCTCGGGTCGAAGGCGAGCGTCGGCTCGTCCGGCGCGTCCATCACGTCGCGTCGTGGCAACGATCGCAGTGCAGGCGCTCGCCGTCGATGACGAGCGTCGTGAACGTCGCGAGATCCCGGTTGCGGGCCGCCGCCGCGATCTCCCGGAACCACTGCTCGGCCTCGTGCGACCAGACCGCGAAGCCGTCGACGTTCGACTTGTCGTGCACGCCGTAGCCGAGGGCGATGTGCTCCGCACAGGTCTCGGCGTCGACCGCCAATCGCTCGAAGTCGATCGCGTCGGCCTTCTGCTCGGTGGCATCGACCATTCGCGTGAACCGCGGGTCGATGACGTCCTCCATGATGTCGTGCCACGAGTCGGCGAGCGGGAAGCCGGTTCGCGGCTTGGTGTTCTGGCACGCCGACGTGACGAACGTCGCGGCCGCGAGCGCGAGGACCAGGATGCGGGGACTCATGGCCCTGAACGTAGCCACGGGTCGATCCCGATTCACGCGCGGAGCCCGGCGCGCTGCAGGACCGCCGCGCGCTGCTGGCGCGCGGTCGCGGCGACGGCCCGCGGATCGACCGCGGTCAGCGCACCGTCGTCGACGACGCGTTCCCCGCCGAGCCACACCTGGCGGATGTGGCGCTCGTCCGCCGAATAGACGAGCTTGGCGACCGGGTCGCCACCGGGATCCAGTTCGGGCACGTCGAGGTCGAACAGCACGAGGTCGGCCCGCATGCCCGGACGGATCGAGCCGACGTCGTCGAGGCCGAGCGCCTCTGCGCCGCCGCGCGTCGCGGCGTGGAGCGCCTGTTCCGCCGGCCAGACGCCGGGTCCGGCGCGCAACGCCTGCAGCAACGCCGCCTCGCGCAGTTCGGTCAGCGCCGACAGCCGGTTGTTGCACGGTGC
>JAGQQZ010000508.1 GCA_020425915.1 Planctomycetota bacterium
AACCGATCCGATTGCCCTGCGACGGTTCGATCGTCACTTCCGCAGCGCGAACCGGGTTTCCGTGCTCGTCGACGACCGCACCCAACGCGATCCCTCCGCCGCGGAGGACGATGTCGCCGAGGTCGAGGGTCGTGCGGTCGCGGAACTCGTGGAAGCCGGCGTGTGGAGCGAATCCGGCCAGGGTCACGAGCAGTTGGAGTCGATCGTTGGCCTGGCCGGGACCAGCGAACCGGAACCGTCCGTCGGCGTCGGTGCGCACGGACTTCGCGACGCGGCCCGAGCCGCGAACCCCGCGCTGCTGCGCGATGTGGATCGTGACCTCGGCTTCGGCGAGCGGGGTCGAGCTGCCGTCGACGACGCGCCCGTGGAGTTCCAACGTCCGGGCCGGTCCGGGACCCGCGGTCGGGTCGGCCACCGCGTCGCGGTCCGTCTCGTCCTCCGCGATTCCGTTCGCGATCGCCGGATCGACGGGCTCCGGCTCGAAGTCCTCCTCGGTCCACGTCACCGACGCCGGCGGAACGGGCGCCTCGCCCGAGCCGAATGCCAGCCAGGCCAACGTGCCGATCACGAGGACCACACAGGTCAGGAGGACAGTCTGTTTCGAGCCGATCACCTGGTCGAATGATCGCACGCGGTTCGCGATCCTGCACGGATTGCTGCGACCCGGGACTTGTCCCGTGGGCGTGCCCAGCCGATTCTCGCGGCGTCGTGACGACTTCGGGCCACACAGCATCGTTCGACGGGTTGGTCGACTGGGCCAGGGCCCGAGGTCTGGACCTGGTCGGCGTCGTCGACCCGCACGCGTTCGACGGCTGCCAGCCCGCGGGCCGCCGCGCGTCCGATCACGTCCCGGACTGCGAGTCGATCATCGTGCTCGGATCCGGTGGGCGCCGGTGCTGGGAGCACCTCAACGAGATCCGGCCCGCCGAGTTCGCCGACGGCCCCGCCGAAGGACACCATCCGATCGACCGCTGGAGCCTGGAGGTCGCCGAGGAGTTGGCCGGCGCGCTCGGCGATCTCGCCGATGGACATTCGATCGTGTTGCCGAACGACGACCGCACGCTGAACTTCGTCCAGCTCGCCGAGATGGCGGGGTTCGGCACCGTGTCCCCGGTCATCCACCAACTGCTCCACCCCGACTACGGTCCGTGGGTCAGCCTGCGCGCGGCCCTGCTGCTGCGGACGCGGCCGTTCGCGCCGTTCGATCCGACCACTGCGGCGCCGTTCGAGCCGTGTCACGACTGCCACAAGCCGTGCCTGCTCGGGTGTCCGGTCGATGCCTACAGCTCGACGAAGGGACCGTTCTCGGTGTGCGCCGATCACCGCATCGCGGGCGGCTGTGCCGACGGATGCGGTGTTCGGCGAGACTGCTGCATCGGTCGGGAGCACCGCTACGGTCCGAACGAGGAGGCGTTCCGCCACGCCTACTCGCTCTACGTCATGCGCCAGATCGCGCGTGGTCGCGGATTGCTCGGGATCGTGCGCAGCCTCTGGCGTCGCCGCTGATCGCGGCGCGTCACTGGAACACGACGGTCCGCTCGTTCGTGGTGCCCACGACCGGCAGCGGACCCGAGTTGTCGAGGAACAGCGCCTGGAACGAGAAGGACCGGCCGAACCCCGGGTTTCCGAACGGCACGGAGCCGTCGCCGTTCGCGTCGATCGGCGTGCCGACGCTGAGGATGACCACGCCCAGATCGACTCCGAAGAACAGCGCTTGTTCGAACAGCGGGCGTGTGATCGGCGGGTTCGACGCGCTGTGCAGCGCCAGCAGCAGCGCAGCCGTCGCGTTCGGTGCGAGTCCGGCGACGTCGATCGAGAACGGTCCGACCGGGACGGGGTCTGCGACCGATGGCGCGAGCCGAGCCCGGGCCGGCGTCAGCGTGCGGATGAGGGTCGTGCTACCGAAGGACGCTTCGACGATCGACAACGACTTGCCGAGGCCGATCGATGGCTGGAACGGCTCGAACTGCATCCCGTTCTTCAGCAGTCCGCGGTAGACCAGCGCGCCCGGTTGGGGGGTGGTGAACGAATAGCTGACGAGTTCGAACGTCGCATCGCCGCTCGGATCGCGGCTGACCTCGAAGATCGCGGGCACCGTGTAGTCGCTGACGAATAAGTCGCCGTCGTGGTCGACCGCGATCGACACGGCGGAGGGCAGACCCGTCGCCGAGATCGTCGCCTCCGCCTCCGTCAGCACCGGACCACCGGCGAGCACGGCGTCGATCTGCGAAGCCGAGAACGTCAGGATGTCAGCGGACGCCGCGCGCGGGATCGCGTAGTGCAGGTCACCTTGCTCGTCGACGGTCAGCGGGCCGGAGAAACCCGGCAGCAGCGCGATCGGCGTCGTCGCACCGGAGACCGGATCCACCGCCACGATGTCGTTGTCGCCCGACGCGATGTTCGTCTTCGCCGACACGAGCAGCAGGTCGCCGAACACGGCCGCGTCGTAGTTGAACGGCAGGTTGGCGATCGTTCCCGGCGGGCCGCCGAGCAGCGGGATGCGGTAGAGGTTGCCGACCGAACTCTCCCCGAACACGATCGCATCGTCGACGAGGACGCAGAACGACGCGAACGCGGGCGCTCCCGGCACGGAGTAGAGCACGGTCGTGCTCGCGCCGTCGTCGAGCACCACGTCGCCGGCGTCGTAGTACACGGCGCCGAGACCGATGACTTCGCACACCGCCTGGACACCGTCCGGCAGTGTGCGCACTTCGGAGTCGTAGCCGGCGGGGAGGTTCTGGGCGGCGAGCGCGCTGGCGCTGACGAGGATCGCACAGCCGGAGAGGAGTCGAATCATGGTAGGAGTTGGAGTCGAAGGGTGTTCGAGGAGACGAGGGCGGGAACGCCCGCGGAGTCGAGGCCCAGGACCTGGAGCGAGACCGTGATGCCCGCGCCGAGGTTCTGGAAGGTCAGCGTGGCGTCGCCGTTCGGATCGAGAGCGACGGGCGCCGCGATGACGGGCGCCGTGAGATCGAGTCCGAACCACAACGGGCGATCGTCGAACGAGAGGACCGGGATCTCGGCGACCAGCGGTCGCGCGGAGATACAGAGCCAGCCATGGGTGTGGATCGGCAGTCCCCGTAGTCGCAGGTCGTAGCCGCCGAGCGGGATCGGACTCGCCACCGAAGTGGACAGCGACGGACGCGCCGGTTCGACCGCGGCGAAGCCGACCCGGGCCGGCGACGGTGCGGTTCCGACGAACAACGTTCCGCCGCTCGCGGGCTGGAACGCGCGGAACGAACCCTGGCCGAACGAGACGAATTGCAGGCTCGTCACGTCGTCGGTGCCGCCGGCCACGAACGGCGCCGGTTCCAGCGTCTGGGCGCCGCGTTCGGTGCGCCAGATCGTGCGTTGGTTGACGTCGCTCACGTAGACGTGACCGAGGTCGTCGAACGTCATGTCGTACGCGCCGTCGAGCGCGAGCGACGAGATCGCGTCCGCCGCCGTCAGCGCCGTGGCACCTGGTTGCGCGAGTGCTTGTTGGATCGTCGCCGACGCGAACCGCAGCAGTTGCACCGATCCCGGCGGCGGGGGCAGCGTGTAGGGAATCACGGCGACGAGGAGGTCGCCGTTCGCGGGGTCGAACGCGAGCGGTCCCGATGGCCCCGTCAGTCGGACGATCTCACGGTGGTTCGTGCTGCCGAGCGGATCGACGAGCCACACGCCGGTCGCGGCATTCGGGGCGGGGAACAGCGGGTTCGCGGTCACCAGCAGTTCGCCGCTCGGCGCGGGTGCAAGGTCGAAGGCGTTCGCAGGCACGGGTTGCGAGACGACCGACTGGCCGATCACGTCGTGACGGAACAGCGTGTCCGTGTCGAAGTCGGTGAAGAACAGCTCGGTGCCGTCCGGTGACGCGACGAACAGTCCGAACTGGTCGGTCGTCGGCAGCGTGTGCACTCCGGTCCAGGAGCCGTCGGGCCAGATGCGGCGCACTTCGTGATTGCCTGCGAACCAGAGCTGATCGGGGGCGAAGCCGACGACGAAGGCGGCGAATGCGTGTGGCGAGGTGTTTTCCTCGCGGACGGTGTGTGCGTCGAATCCGGGCGTGGTCCCGATGGATTGTGCACATGTGGGGACGGCGCAGAGTCCGGCAAAAAGCGCGATGCGAGTGAGACGGTTCATCGTGGGTTTCGGGGTTGGGTGTGAGTAGCGCTCGAGGCTGGCCTCACTCGGGCTCGCAACGACAGGAGGCGCCCTCCGCCGCCGCGTCGCCGTCGTTCGGCCGCCCTGCGGGCGAGCGGCCGAAC
>JAGQQZ010000509.1 GCA_020425915.1 Planctomycetota bacterium
CTCCTGTTCGCGCTGGACGTCGAACTCGCGTTGTTCGGCGCGATCGTGATCCCCCTCGTAATCGGCGTGAGCCTGCTGTTCCGTCGCTACGCACGCGAAGCCTATCGCAAAGTCAGGGGACGGCTGGCGCGCCAGAACGCGTTCACGGCCGAGATCGTCGGCGGCGTCCGCTCGACGCGTGCGTTCGGGCGCGAGGACTACGTGCACCAGCACTTCGACGAGCTCAACCACGCGACCCAGTCCGGGTGGCGGGAAACGATCTTCTACTTCGCGCTGTTCTTCGCGATCGTCGAACTCGCGCTGCGCTGGAGCCAAGCGGGACTGCTGTTCTTCGGTGGCCGTGGAATCCTCGCCGGCACGGTGACCGCCGGGCTGTTCGTGCAGTTCTGGATCTACTTCACGAAACTCGGTGAGCCGATCCGCGAACTCGGCGAGAAGTACAACGTGCTGCAGTCGGCGTTCTCGAGCTGCGAACGGATCTTCGGCATCCTCGAGCAACCCGAAACACCACCCGAGCCCGCCCATCCGCGGGTTACTTCATCGGGTCCACCCGAGATCCGGTTCGAGCACGTGTCGTTCTCGTACGTCGAAGGAACGCCCGTGCTGCGCGACGTCGAGCTGGTGATCCCAGCGGGCACGACCTGCGCGCTGATCGGACCGACCGGAGCCGGCAAGAGCACGATCCTGTCCCTCGTATCTCGGCTGCACGACCCGTCATCGGGGCACGTGACGATCAACGGCGTCGATCTTCGCGAGCTCGCGATCGACACGCTGCGCCGACGAGTCGCGGTCGTTCCGCAGGACGTGTTCCTGTTCACCGGCACGTTGCTCGAGAACATCCGGCTCGACGACGAGTCGATCGGGGAAGACCAGGTGCGGACAGCTCTGTCGGCAGTCGGCGCCGACGAGTTCGTCGCCGCGCTCGAAGGTGGCATCCATGCGGTGGTCGAGGAGCGCGGTGCAACGTTCTCGCAGGGCGAGCGACAACTGCTGGCAATGGCACGCGCGCTCTGCCACGACCCCGATGTGCTGATCCTCGACGAGGCCACGGCCAACATCGACAGCGACAGCGAGGCGAAGATCCTGCGCGCGCTCGACCGCCTGTTCGCGGACCGTACCGTCCTCGTCGTGGCCCACCGGCTCTCCACCGTGCAGGGCGCCGATCAGGTGATCGTGATCGAAGACGGTTCGGCCCGCGCCGCGCGCTGAGCCTTCAGCGACCGGTGGCCTCTTCGCGAATCCGTTTCTTGGTCGCCGCCCACCCACAGATCGGGCAGCTCGCCAAGTCGTGGTGGCGCGCCGGGCAGTACTCCCGGCCGAAGTAGATCATCTGGAGGTGGACGTCGTTCCACCGGTCGCGGTCGAACAGCTTCTTGAGGTCCCGTTCCGTCTTCTCGACCGAAGCACCGTCGGAGAGACCCCATCGAGCCGCGAGCCGGTGGATGTGGGTGTCGACCGGGAACGCCGGGACACCGAACGCCTGGGCCATGACGACGCTCGCAGTCTTGTGACCGACCCCGGGTAGCGCCTCGAGTTCGTCGAACGTCCGCGGCACGTGGCCGCCATGTTCCGCGACGAGAATCTTGGCGAGCTTCGAGATGTTCTTGGACTTGGCGGGAGCCAAGCCGCAGGTCCGCACACAATCGAGGATCGTCGCGACCGGGAGTTCGGCCATCGATGCCGGGTCCGGCGCGAGTTCGAACAAGCGCGGCGTGACGAGGTTGACGCGCGCGTCGGTGGTCTGCGCGGACAGCAGCACCGCGATCAGCAGCTGGAATTCGTTCGCGTGGTCGAGCGGGATCGGCGGATCGGGGTACAGCTCGTCGAGGATCGCCTGGATGCGACGGGCTTTCTCGATGCGTTTCACCGATCGCACCATAGCCGGTGCTGCCCGCAACGAGAAACGGGCGACTGGCGCACGATGCGCCGGTCGCCCGTCGTCCGGAGTAGCCACGAGATCAGACGTCGCCGATGTCGACCTGCGCACCGACCGACGACGCCAGACCGCGCGGACCGCACGGGTCGATGCACCAGGTTTGCGCGTAGAAGGTCAGCTCACTCGAGCAGGCATCGTCCCCGAAGTGACACGGGAAGATCACGCCTCCCGGCGGCACGGCGATCGGGGTCGTGGTGATGTATTGGGCGAGCGAGATCAAGATGTTGCCGCCGAGCAGATCGATGTAGAGATCGTCCGGCGCGAAGCTCCAGAGCACGCCGCACACCATGGTCTGCGTACCGTTGTTACCGATCCGAATACGCATCTCGGACGAGGTCAGCGGCCGATCGAGGAACTCGAACTCGGGGACGCCGGCGCAACCCGGCAAGCCGGCGCCGTAGTACGTCACGCTCGCGGGATCTCCGCCGATGCAGATGCAATCGTTACCGAGCGTGAGGTTGAAGTCACCGACGCCTCCGTCCGGGATGAAGCAGGCCGGATCGTCGGCCTGGGAGATCACGGTGTAGTCGAACCACGAGGATGCGCCGAAGCTCAGGTCCTTCAGGTTCGCACCCTCGCCGATCTGGAACGACTCGCCGCGACGCGTGAGCTGAAGCACGGCGCCTTGGAGACAGATCTGCCCGGTCAACGTGCCGGTCATGTTCTGGTAGTACCGCCACTCGCCGGTGTCGACGCCATTGTTGACGACGAGCCAGTTGGTCTTCGGGCTTCCCGCCGGCGGATAGCTCGGATCGGTCGGGTCCGAGCGACCCGAGAGTGTCAGGTCGAGGCTGAAGCGCTTGCACGGGTCGTTGACGTCGACGACCGCTCCGACGAGGTGCGCGGTGCCGTCCCCGTTCTCGGAGAAGCCGACGCCGTCCAACACGCGATAGGTGGTGGTGTTGTTCGAGCCCGGTGGGTTCAGCCAGATGATTCGACCTTCGCTGGCAAGGTCCTCGACGCACGCCGCCGCTTCGACGCAGAGGTCGTTCATCTCGTACGACGACTGTCCGGTCGGGTTGCCGTCGAACACGAGCTGGAACGAGACCGGCGTCGAGCGCCGCCGCATGTCCGGCAGCACCGAGAGGTCGATCGAATGCGTCGTCAGGTGCGTGAGCGGATCGATAGTCGCGACGAGGTTGCCGTCGACGTAGACGTCCACGGCGTCGACCGAATCGGACATCGAGGCGTTCTGGGTAACGGCGCGCCAAGACAGGCGCGTGAAATCGAGCGTGTTGCCGGGCGCCGGCGTGACCGTCCAGGAGATCGAACCGCCGACGTTGTTCCAGGCCGTCGAGAGGCACAGCCAGCCGTCACCCCAGGGGCCGCCGAACATGTAGTCGTTGGAGATGACGAGGTCGGACGCGGAGGCACTCGTCGACGGATTCGCAACGACATCGTCGCTGTCGAAGTCGTAGCACGCGACGGGATCTTGCGCGGCGAGCAGGGAGGCGAGGGAGACGAAGGACGTGGCGAGAAGGTGTGCCTTCATTTGCGAGTTGGTGATGATGCCCCAGATGCTGGGCGGACCTCGGGCCCGCCGGTTTTGATGGCGGCATCACAGCACGGACATGCCCGATCCGCCAGCGGGGGCTCGATGAAGATCTGGCCGGGGCGGCGGCTCGTGCCGCGGGCGAAAAAAAAGGAGACCGGAGGACGAATCCTCCGATCTCCTGCTCGCTCTCTTCTCTTGCTCAGCCGACGCCCGCTTGCGATCAGGCGTCGAACTCACACACCTCGTCGGAGCACCGGTCGCTCATCCGGCGCTCACGACACCTGTGTTAAGGCCCGAGTATGACGTAGGTTTCGCGTTTTCCCTTCGGAAAGTGGAGAAATCTTCGGCGCACCGAACGCGTTACGCTCCAGAGGATCCAGTCGGCCCGAGCAAGTCTCCTGCCATCCAGGGTTTGCGGAACCGACACGTCTCGCCACAATGCGCCGCCCTCCCGCCGCCCGTTTTCCGCTTCGATCCGCGAATCCATGACCTCCCGCCCGCTCCGCAACGTCGCGATCATCGCCCACGTCGATCACGGCAAGACCACCCTCGTCGACGCGATGCTCAGGCAGTGTGGGATCTTCCGCGACAACCAGGAAGTCGTCGACTGCGTCCTCGACTCCAACGACCTCGAACGCGAGCGCGGCATCACGATCCTGTCCAAGAACACGGTCGTCGCGTACTCGGGTGTCAAGATCAACATCATCGACACGCCGGGGCACGCCGACTTCGGTGGCGAAGTGGAACGCGTCCTGTCGATGGCGGACGGCGTTCTCCTGCTCGTCGACTCCGCCGAGGGACCGATGCCGCAGACTCGGTTCGTGCTCGGCAAGGCTTTCGAGCACGGGCTCGAACCGATCGTGCTGGTGAACAAGATCGACAAGCCTGACGCGCGCCCTCAGGAAGTCGTCAACGAAGTCTTCGATCTGTTCATCGACCTCGATGCGCCGGAGTCGGCGCTCGAGTTCCCCGTACTGTTCGGCTCGGGACGCGACGGCTGGGCATCGCTCGATCGCGACACGCGTGGACAGGACCTGAAGCCGCTCTTCGAGACGATCCTCGAACACATCCCCGCGCCGCTCGACACCTCGGACCAACCGCTGCAGTTCCGGGTCACGACGCTCGAGTGGTCCGACTACGTCGGTCGTATCGCGATCGGCCGCGTCCACCGCGGTCGGATCGACGCGAAGGGTCGCGTGTGCCGCGTCGATCGCGACGGCGGGCGACACAACGCGATGGTCCGCGGTATCTACACGTTCAACGGACTCGATCGCGCAGAAGTCGAGTCGGTCGAGGCCGGCGACATCTGCGGAATCTACGGCATCGACGAGCTGCACATCGGCGAGTCGCTGACCGACGTCGACACCGTCGAACCGCTCGAGCCGATCGCGATCGACGAGCCGACGATGAGCATCCTGTTGCGCATCAACGACTCGCCGTTCGCCGGCAAGGACGGCAAGTTCCTGACCAGCCGTCACATCCGCGAACGTCTGGAGCGTGAACTGCGCACGAACGTCGCGTTGCGCGTCGAACCAACGGACAGTCGCGATGCGTTCCGGGTGTCCGGTCGTGGTGTCATGCACCTCGGTTTCCTGCTCGAGACGATGCGTCGCGAAGGCTACGAGATGTCGGTCGGCAAGCCGCGGGTCATCGAACACGAGGACGACGGCAAGCGCCTGGAGCCGATCGAGGAGTTGACCATCGACTGCCCCGACACGGCGACCGGGAAGATCATCGAGATCCTCGGCGAGCGCCGCGCGGAGCTCGTGGCTATGCAACCCAAGGGCGGATTCCAACGCCTGCAGTTCACGGTCCCCTCGCGCGGCCTGATCGGCGTCCGCAACCGCATCCTGAACGCGAGCGGCGGCGAGGCACAGATCCACCACGTGTTCCTCGAATACGGTGAGCACCGCGGATCGATCCAAGCGCGCACCGCCGGCGTGCTCGTGTCCATGTCGCCGGGCAAGGCGACGTTCTACTCGCTCGACAACCTGCGCGACCGTGGCACGTTCTTCATCGACCCACAGACCGACATCTACGAGGGCATGATCGTCGGCGAGCACTGCAAGGACAACGACCTCGTCGTCAACCTCGCCCGCGAGAAGAAGCTGACCAACGTTCGATCGAGCACGAAGGAGTCGTTCGTGAAGCTGCTCCCGCCCCGCAAATTCGGAGTCGAGGACGCACTCGAGTACGTCGGCGAGGACGAATACGTCGAGATCACGCCCTCGCACGTCCGGCTGCGCAAGATCGAACTCAAGGAAAAGGACCGCAAGCGCGCCGACCGCGAGCGCGCCTCGGTCTGACGCGACGTCGGGCACCGACCCTCTCGCAGGCTCGCCCTCCGGAGGCTATCGTCGCTGCCCCGATTGCGAGCCGATGACGTCTTCCGAACGCCCATCCACCGCGCGGCTGGCCGAGCTGGACCGCATCGCACGACGGATCGGTTACCAGTTCCTCGATCCGTCACTGCTCGACCGCGCGCTGACGCACGCCTCCCTGGGCAACGAAGGGTTGCCGAGCTACGAGCGCCTCGAGTTCCTCGGCGACGCCGTGCTCGGGTTCGTCGTCGCAGACCGGCTGTTCCGCCACCGACCGGAGTTTCTCGAGGGCGAGTTGACGGATCTGCGTGCTCGCCACGTGAGCCGCGAACCGCTCGCCGCAGTCGCCCGGAATCTCGGGCTCACCAACGCGCTGTCGGTCGGCCGCGGCCTTCGTACCGAGGAACTCGGTTCCGAACGGATCCAGGCGGACATCGTCGAAGCCGTCCTCGGCGCGGTGTACCTCGACGGCGGACTGCGAGCTGCTCGCGAGTTCGTCCGGCGACATGTGCTCGTCGGAGAACTCGCGAACGCCGAGTTCGGCCGCAAGACTCGCGACCCCAAGAGCCGCCTGTTGCACCTAGCCCAACGACGCTCCCTCGGGCAACCCCGCTACCGGCTGATCGACACCGACGGTCCGGACCATGCTCGCAGCTTC
This sequence comes from Planctomycetota bacterium, assembly GCA_020425915.1. Taxonomy (GTDB): domain Bacteria; phylum Planctomycetota; class UBA1135; order UBA1135; family UBA2386; genus JAGQQZ01. The sequence continues at coordinate 6,411 of JAGQQZ010000509.1, forward strand.
CGGGTCGGTGTCCTGATCGCGGAACAGGAGTACGGCATCGGCAAGGCACGTTCGAAGCAGGCCGCCGAGATGATCGCCGCAGAACGGGCGATCGAGCGCCTCGAGTCCGAGTCGACCGACGCGGATGCCGGCGATGCCGAGTAGCGCGCCGAGCGACCTCATCGCACCGTTCGGAGTCCTCGACGTCACCAAGCGCGCGGTGGACGCGCTCCGTTCGGGACAGCACCGCGCCGTCGGGGGACTCTGGGGTGCGAGTGCGTCACTGTTTCTCGCGGCAGTCCGTCGCGCCTTCGACGGACCTCTGCTCGTGGTCACGAGCGACGACGGCGACAGCGAGGATCTGGCGGCCGATCTCGCGACGTTCTCGACCACGTCCGACGTGCTCGTCAGTCAGGCCTTCGACATCGACGGGCTACCGGAGCCGACGACTCGCGGGCGGCGTGCCCGTTGCCTGACCGAACTGCTCGGTCGCGACGACTTCCTGCTCGTCGCGAGCCTCGATTCGCTGCTGCAGGAGGCCCCGAACGTCGAGTCGCTGAGTCGCGGCCAGTTGCGACTCACGATCGGAGACCGCGTCGACCAGTCGCACCTCGCCGGGATGTGCGCCGACGCGGGCCTCCGTCGCGTGCCCGTCGTTCTCGCACCGGGTGAGTTCTCAGTCCGCGGCGACGTGGTCGACGTGTTCCCGCTCGCGGCGGCGGAGGCGGTTCGCCTCGAGTTCTTCGACGAGGAGATCGAGTCGATTCGGACGTTCGACCCCGATTCCCAGCGCTCGCTCGCGGTGCTCGATTCGTGTTCGTTGGTGCTCGGCGAGTCGATCCTCGATCCCTCCGCACGTGAGTGCGCGACGATCCGCCACGTCCACCGGACGCGACTCGGCGTCCTCTGGTACGAACCCCTGCGAATCGAGGCACAGCGCAAGGCGCACGGCAGCCTCGACAAGGCGTGGCTCTCGGCATGGGCGGAACTCGAGTCGACGCTCTCCAGATTGGGTCAGCTCGAGTTCGGTTCGCTACCCAGCCAAGACCTCGACCACCGAATCCTGTCCGCGGGCAGCGCGGTCGGCTCCGGCGAGGCGGACCCACTCGGTCGACTCCGCTCGATCCGAGGCTATCGCGGGGCGGTCCAGATCGTGTGCCGCACCCCGGTCGAACTCGGTCGGCTCCGTGACGCGTTCACCCACAAGCGCATCGACGCCAGCGCCGAGCAGGTCTCGCTCTCGGTCGGTGCGCTGAGCCGCGGCTTCCGGATCGACGAACTCGAAATCACCGTCCTCTCGAACGTCGAGTTCGCCGGAGTCCCGGCACCGACGCGAATGGTCGAGAAGCGGGCGGTGCCCAGCCGCGCGCTGCAGAGCTTCTTCGAACTCGGACCGGGCGACCTCGTCGTCCACGCCGTCCACGGCATCGCGTTGTTCGAGGCGATGGAACGCGTCGAGCGCGGCGAGTCCGTCGAGGACCACCTGCGCCTCGTGTTCCACGACGACGTTCGTCTGCTCGTGCCGGTGTCGAAGATCCACCTCGTCCAGAAGTACGTCGGCGCCGGCGAAGCGCGACCGAAGCTCGACAAGCTCGGCGGTCGCGGGTTCTCTCGCCGAAAGCAGGAGGTCGAGGAGGCGCTGTTCGATCTCGCCTCGGACCTCCTGGACCTGCAGGCGCGCCGCGAGAAGGTGCAGCGCGATCCCTACCCACCCGACGACCTCGAGGAGGCGTTCCTCGCCGATTTCCCGTTCGACGACACCGAAGACCAGGTGACGTGCTGGGCAGAAATCGCCGCCGATCTCACCAAGCCGCACCCGATGGATCGTCTGCTCTGCGGCGACGTAGGATTCGGCAAGACGGAACTCGCGATGCGCGCGGCGTTCCGGGTCGCGGTCACGGGCCGTCAGGTCGGCGTGCTCGTTCCCACCACGGTGCTCGCGGAGCAACATCGCCGCACGTTC
>JAGQQZ010000510.1 GCA_020425915.1 Planctomycetota bacterium
CAGCGACGCGTACGCCTGCCCCGAGCGACGCACTCCGAGCGTCGTGTCGCACGCGGACAGGGTGACCAGCTCGCAAGACGAGAGATCGAGCGTCAACAGCTCCTGCGCAGTCACGATCCCAGGCCGGCGACCGAAGCTGTCCGGCGGGCGGTTCGCCCCGGACAGGGCGAGCCCCGTGAGCACGAATGGCGAGATGCCCGACACGGTCTCGCCGAGCGCGTGCGATTCGCCCGATGCACTCTGGTCCGCGCGGCTCCAGGCCGTCGGGGGTGCGAAGTAGCCATGCGTCGCGACGTGGATGAAGGTCGCCGATTCGGTCGCCGCGAACAGGTTCTGCTTCGACGCCGACGAACCGCGGAGCACCCGTTCGCGACCCGCGGGATGGGCCTTCTCGAACAGTTCGGCCAACGCGTCGACCTCATCACCGGTGGCCGGTAGCGGGGCCCACGGCGCGGACACCGGATCGACGATCGGAGTCGCCGTGTGGTCATGACCGAGGTCCACGAGCACTTCGGCCCCATAGTCGACGCCTCCGACGAGAGTGATCCCGGCCGGCACGTCACGTGCTGCCGTCGGGTCTTCGAGCAGCTCGCACAGAGAGATCAATCGACGAATCTCGATCCGCGCTCCCAGCGGCTTGCCGGTCGCGTCGGGCAACGCGTCCCAGGGTACGAGCTCGAGCGAATCGTCGAACGAGACGTAGAGGACGCTCGCCGAGCCGACGGACTGGAGAATCGGATCGAGGACCGCACGCCGAAGCGCGGCGGCGGCGGACGCAGCGTTCCCGACCGGCGCGCCATCGGACGACGATCCGCGGCCGGCTCCTACCGAGCACTGCGCACGCAGGTCCGCTACGAGCTCGTCGATACGAGCCGCGGCGCCGATCGGCACGAGTCGAATGTCTCCGCCGTGGTCGAACACGATCCCTGCGTATCTGCGTTCGGTCGGGGGATATGTCCGTTCGCCCACACGGCGTAGCCGGCGATACTCGTAACCGACCACCGCCACGCCCGCGCCGCCTTCGGGCAGATGGTCCGCGAAGTCGCGGACCGCCAGATCGTCGAATCCACTGACGCCCTGGACCAGCTCATCGAGCTGGCGCTCGACCTTGGCCTTGCTCCGAACAGCCTCGTGAAGTCGATCGTCACGCTCCTTCGCCGCTGCCGCATCGGCCACGGGTGCGCTCGCCAGCTCCGTGACCCGCGCGGCCGCGGCGCTCCAGTCAGCTCGAAGCGCATCGAAACGGTCGGAGTCGATCGAACGGCCGCGACGAACCTCACGCTGCGCGCGTGTCTCGATGCCACGCAGCAGCTGGGAGACCACGAGGACGTCGCCGGCGAGCCACGGCATCGGCTCGCATGGCTCTGCGCCGAGCGCGAACGAGATCATCGTGTCGAGCACGGGGCGATGGAACTCGCGCGCGACCGCTGCCCGCTCGCGTGGCGACATCACCCATGCACCCATCGACTCCCGGAATCCGTCCATCCACGCCGCGAAGTGAGACCCGGCTTCGTCGAACCGCCGGAGCGATACGAGCGACATGACCAAGTGCCAACGCGTATCGAGTAGTTGCGGGTGATGCCGGGGCAGCGTCCGTTCGTAGACCGCTAGGGCAGACGTCAGGATCTCGTTGGCACGTTCTTGCTCGTCGCTGAGCACGTACATCGTCGCGCGCGACAGCTCCGCGTAGAGTCTCCTCGGGTTCGACTCCGGAAGTTCTCGGTACACCTCGAGCGCTCGGTCCAGCAGCGCGACCGCACCCTCGAGGTCCCCGGCGTCCAAACGCGCGCGGGCCAACAGCTCCCGGCTTCGCTGCAGGTCCAGGTGGTCCGCGGGCAGGATCCGAGCCGTCGCCGCGTACTCTGCCTCCAGCAACTCGCGTGCGCCCGACAAGTCTCCGAGCGCGCTGCGCGTCGTCGCGAGGTTCGCCCGCGCGATCTGAGTCCTGGGGTGATCTTCCGGCAGGGACCGCAGACAGGTCTCGAGCACGCGTTCGTGCAGACCGAGCGCGCCTCGCGCGTCGCCGAGCACGCGCATGCTGACACCGAGATTGCCGCGAAGCGCCAGCATCAACAGGTCGTGTTCCGGCACCTTGCCGGTCAACTCCGCGAGCGCTCGCTCCTGCAACTCCATCGCGCCCTTGTAGTCCTCGAGATCGAACAGAGCCGCTGCCATGTTGATCCGTGTTTGCGGGATCCGGGTCGCGTCCTCCGGCGGGTGTTTCGCGTAGACGTCGAGCACCTTGCGGAACATGGCGAGCGCTCCGACCGCATCGCCGGTCGCCCATCGCAACGCCGCAAGGCTCGAGCGTGAGCTCTGCAGCGACTCGTCGTGATCCTCGAGCACTCTCGACGAGAACTCGTAGTCACGCTGCATCAGCACGAGGGCACCGGCGAGATCCCCTTTCCGGTACTTCGCGGCCGCCAGGTTGCCCATCGTCGTCAGAACACCCGGATCGTCCTCCGGCAAATGGCGCAACTTCGCATCGAACACGCGCTGCCACGCGGCCTCTGCCGTGTGTGCGTCGGCGAACTGGAACGCCGCGTGAGCCACGTCGTTGAGCACGCCGATCGCCGTCGGATCGTCCTCGAGTCCCGCGCCGGACTTCCACACTTCGAACGCCTCCCGCACACGCGCGCGGGAGGCGTCGTGCTGCCCCTCGTCGCTGGCCGTGCTTGCCTGCTCGAGGAGCTCGCGAACGTGCGCCAGAGATTCGGACCGCGATGGCTCGGTCTGAGCGCGCACGTCCGCGCAGCCGATCCACGGGGCCAACAAGAACGCCGCCCAGAGCATTCGCATGGCGTGTCCCTCAGTACGATGTCGAGGTGAATCGCTTCACGGCTGGATCACCGTGCGCAACCCGCGACTGAACGACACCACGGCGATGTCGTTGAGGCCGAGAAGGGTCTGCGCGATCGCGAACTCCTGCATGAACAGCGGCAGGTCGACGAGATCCGGATCCAACGGCATTTCGAACGAGACGCGATCCAGGGTCGGCGGAAAGATCGGATGCGAGATGCCGATCGCAGGGTTGACGAGGATCGTGCCGTGGAACGCGGGCACGTCAACGGCCTCGAACCCGATGAGCAAGCAGCCGATCCCGGTGAGCCCCGAGGTGACGATGTCCGTCGTCTCGCCGATCTTCATGCATCCATCGAGCGACAATCTCGGGACTTGCCCGAGCAAATCGGCCGCCGCCGTACCGTAGCGGTTCCAGCACACACCGGGCGGCCGCACGAACCCTGGACCGATTCGCACGATGCTGTTCTCGGTCGTGACGGTGCCATCGTCGTACCTCGTCCCTTCCTGAGTCAGATACAGGTAGCCGTCAGCTCCGACCTGACTCAAGTCCGAACGGAATCCACCGCTCGCGAACACCGTCTCGACAGGCGGTAGCGAGTAGTCGTTCGATGGAAACGTGAACTTCGAGATCGTGCCATCGACGTTGGTGGTCAAGACGAAGCCGGCTTGTTCGTGCACCGCGACACCATCGGGAGGCGACACCATCGGGATCTGCTGCTCGACTCCGAGCGATCGATGGAACACGGTCAACGTCGACGGTCCTCGAGTCGCGATGAACAAGTAGTCACCGCTGGGATCGAAGTACATCCCGTCGATCAAGTCGAAGATGCCGACCAGCGCCGTCGAGTAGTCTGCACCCGGCGAGAGGTCCGGCGGCGTGCGGCGAATCTGCAGCCCGCTACGAATCCACCACAAGTCGCCCGTCTGCGGGTCGACCGCGATGCTCAGCACATTGCCGACCTCGAGCGAACCGGCGCCGAGCAACAAGCCGGTGTCCGGGTCGATTCGCTTGACCCCCTGCAGCGTGTTGGAATACAGCCCTCCATCCGGGTGGTTCACCATCCCGCAGCCCACGTCGCTCGGCATCGACGCCAGTTCCGGGTGAATCGCCGTGCCGTTGACCACGATCGTCGATTGGCTGTCCCAACGAAAGAGCGGTCCGAGGTAGCCCTGGCAACCATTGGCCAGCACGTCGCCGTCCGGTGCAAACGCGACTCCACCCAAGAACCCGTCATGGGTTCCCCACAGTTCCTGGGTGAACCCGGCCTCGAGAAACGTGAACGTCTGCGCGGACGTCCCGGTCGTGAACGCCAATGAAGCGCAACCGACCAATAGCGCGAGAGAGCGACTATGGAGCATGTGTGACCTTCCTCGGTGAGCGAATAACGCCGCCATACTAGCGAGCGAAGACCCATCGAGCGACTCGAACTCGACGCGGATCGCCCGCAGCGGACGGCGATTTCGGTGCGCGGATCCCACGATGCGCGAAACCGTGTGCTTCGTGCACTGGTTCGAGGGCTATCGCTCGGCCAATCGCGCGATATGACGCAACACACGCGAGTGGATCGCCTGGATCAATGCATCCGACCACAGTCGCCAATAGCTGCGCGGTCCAATGTCGAGCACGTACCACGTGGTCCCGACCAGGCGCGTTCGCGCTCCGCCGAGCTGCTCGAGCCGGAACTCGCCGCGCAGGCTGCGCAGCGTTCCGTCGAGGTGCGGCGGATGGATGCGCGCGTAGGGACTGTCCCGACCCATTCCGACGCCGCGACCATCGAATGCGGAGTCTAGCGGGATATGGTGCCCGGATGACCTCGGACCCGACGAGACGACGGTCTCGCCTCCGGCGATTCCTGCGCTTCGCGGCGACGACCGCCGTCGCGATCTCGTTCCTCGTCTGGGCGATCGGCTGCACGTCGACGATCCGCCCACCCGCACAGGTCGACGACCCCGTCGACATCTTCCTGCTGCTCGACGCGCGCCACCGCGGACTCATCCTCCCCCACCCGGACGACGGACTGGTCGAGTACGGCTACGGAGAGTGGTGGTGGTACGCGCTCGGCGACGACGCCTGGTACGACGCGTTCCGCGCCGTGCTGTGGCCCACGCAAGGGACGCTCGGTCGGCGCCGAACCGGCGCGACGGATCTCGAGAGCCTTCGCGATCGGTTCCACTGGATGACGATCCAATCGCTCGTCGTCGAACGCGAGCGCGTGAATTCCCTCGTCGAAGACCTCGAGACCGCGCGGGCCGAACGCCGCGAGGACGAGATCTGGAGCGACCGCTACGGGTTCTGGTTCGTGCCGTTCCGTACCGACTACTGGGCGTTCCACAACTGCAACGACGAGGTCGCCGACTGGCTCGAACGGCTCGGCTGCGACGTCAGCTGGGTTCCGATCTGCCTCGACCTCGAGTTCGCCGCACCCGAGTGAGTCGGCGTCTCACGCGTCCCGAAGCGAGACGCGAACCGTCGAAGAATCCCGCACTGTCCACTCAAGCGACACTCGCCGGCGCCGAGTATCACCGCGGACAGCATCCGGGAGGAACAGCATGGCACTACGCATCAACACCAACGTCGCGTCGATCAACGCGCAACGCAACGTCGCCCAGGTCAACGAACGCCTGGCCGGCAACTTCCGCCGACTCGCAACCGGTCTGCGGATCTCGACCGCCGCCGATGACGCGGCCGGACTCGCGATCTCCGAGCGATTGCGGGCGCAGACGCGTTCGCTGGAGCAAGCGAAACGCAACGCCAACGACGGGATCTCGCTCGTCCAGACCGCCGAGGGCGCGATGAACGAGGTCAGCAACATCCTGACCCGCATGCGCGAACTCAGCGTGCAGTCGGCGAACGGCTCGGTGTCGGACCAGGACCGCACGACGCTCAACGAGGAGTTCCGCAGCCTCGTCGACGAGGTCGATCGCATCAGCCGTTCGACCGAGTTCAACAACATCAACCTGCTCGACGGCAGCCAGTCGACGGTCCGGTTCCAGATCGGCCTCGGCACGACGGCTGGGATCGACACGCTCGACGTGACCCTCGACCCCGCGCTCGCGACGTCGCTCTCGCTCGAGTCCCTCGACATCGGCTCCGGCGGCGACACCTCGACTGCCATCGCGACGATCGACACGGCGATCAACTCGGTCTCGAGCCTGCGCGGCAAGCTCGGCGCGGTGCAGAACCGGCTCAACTCGACGATCAACAACCTCGGCGTGCAGGTCGAGAACCTGTCGGCCGCCGAGAGCCGAATCCGCGATGTCGACGTCGCCTACGAAACCGCGCAGCTCACCCGCAACTCGATCCTGCAACAGGCGGCCGTCTCGGTGCTAGCACAGACCAACGCCCAGCCGCAGACGGCCCTGGCGCTACTCGGCTGACGATCGACGGCCGCGCCGTAGCCGAGCTCGGCGGCCACATCGGCACGGCGACGACGACGCTTGCCTGTGTGGCGCGGAGGGGAAGTCGCAGCGGTCGCCCGACTCGCTCGAGTGAGCGAGTCGGGCGCCGCGCCGCCGCGCTAGTTGTTGGGACCGATGATCGTCTCGATCGCGTTCGTGGTGATGATCGGCAACGCACTTCCGGCCCACGGGGCCCCGGGATCGACGACCAGCAGTTGGAACTTCAGGGGCAACCCGACGAGACCCGGCTCGCCGCCCATCAGATTCATGTAGAAGTACGCCGTCGGATCGCCGGGGGTCCAGACGCCGTTGAGGATCCCGCCCAACGACGTGATGGCGCCGGACAGGATGTTCGCGTCGTGGGTCAGCACGCAGGAATCCGGGAACGCGGGCCAGACCTGGTTGAGGCGCAGGTAGTCGGGCGGGGAATATGCCGTCGTGCCGAGCACCGCGAACACGTTCGTGGCCGTCGCCGGAATCGAGGTGGCGAACGTCGTGAACTGGTACCCGTCCGTCGGCGCGAACGCGAAGCCGAAGTCGATCGTCTGCGGCGCACCCGGGTCCTGCAGTCCGTGGGGCGCCGTGCCGGAGTTCCATCCGTCGAACATCGTTGGCCCCGTCGAGTACGGGCCTCCGGTCGTCAGGTCGTACGCGACTGCCGGCGTCGAACCGTCCGAGCAACCGATGGCCAAGTTGTCGACGCCGATCCAGTTGCCGATGTCCTCGTACACGACCGTCCAAGAATCCCCGCTCACGAGATCGAGCTGGATCTGGAACGTCAGCTCGTTCGACTCCTGCCACTCGTTGGTCTTGAGGTAGGTGATGTTGCAGAACGTCGCCCCGTCCGTGCAGACGTAGGCGGTGTCGTCGTCGTCCGGCTCGAGATCGGTCCAGAACGGGAAGATCGACGCATACGCGTTGATCACGCCGGGGTACGGGTTCCACCGGGAGACGTCCGACCCGGGGGCGATCAGGCGGCCGTTCGAGTCGAGGTCGAGCGTCGAATACGCGATCCCGTTCGGCAGTTCGAAGGTCGCGCCTCCGAGATCGATGTTCCTGATCGAGTCGCCATCCGCGAACGGGACGCGCGCACCGAGATCCGTGTTGAAGCTCGCCGGCACCGTGGTGACGTCGAAGCCTGTGGGCGTTCGCGTCCAGCGCAGCGCGAACGGTGGGTCCGGCGGGGTGCCGAAGTCACAACTCGGGCCGAACTTCTTCGCGTACGGGGCCAGGAAGCACTGCGAGCGCGTGACGAAGTAGCCACCGGTCCCGTCCGGCACGAAGTCGAAGCGTGCGCCCTCGAGGTCCCATGAGTCGTAGCCGTACTGCGCCCAGAAGTACGTGTGCCGGCACGCGCTCGCCCCGACGATCTCGGCGATATCGGTCCGCCCGGGAGCGGGCGTGCCGTTGGCTGGCGAGAATCCGATGTCGGTCTGCCCGTCGTTGATCCCGTAACCGTCCCACCCGTAAACGAAGGCGAAGCTGTTGTCCGCGTTGAGTTCGATCCAGATCGTCATCGGGAACGTGCCGAGGCGGATGTTCCGCCATTCGAAGTACGCCTGGTCGACGCCGTTGTCGTGGAAGTAGAGCCCCATGCCAGGGGTCGACGTTCCTTGGCCGGAATCGCCCCAGTGCGACGCGATCGTCGGGAACGTCAGCGACGTCGTGACCGCCGGATCGCCGAACTGGAGCCCGTTGCCGACGCCAGGGGTGTGCGAGCCGCCGGGAGCGAGATACCCGCTGGTGACGAAGTCGATGCTCGTGGTCGGAGACCCTCCACCCGGAAAGGTGAACGGGAACGACAGGGAGACGTTGTGGACCTCGAGGCTGGAAGCGCTCATCGGCGCGAGGAACGTCCCTCCGGTCGACGGCGGCGGGCACTGTGCGGGCGCGACGTGGGCGGCGGAGAGGCCAATGGCAAGCGCGGTCAGGACTTGACGGCAGAGAGAGTGTGGGGAGCAGTTCATGTTCGTGTTCTGCTTCGGAGCAGAGGTCGAGAGAGCGAACGAGAGCATAGGGCGGGATCGGCCAGGATTTCTTGGGCCGATTCGGTGCGCCGTTTCTCCAGCCGCGGGATGCCCGCCAGCGCAGCCGCGCGTCGGTCGACAGATCCGCCGTGTCACCGTAGCCGCGGTCGTTGCGGTGCGCGTCGTCGCGGATGGAACAGGCCGCCGCAGTTCGGCGAATTGAGCAGTTCGTCGAACTTGGAAAGGGACGCGGCGCACACTCTTCGCGGTGGCGACCGTGAGTCAGTCCGCCGATCTGCTCGGACTCCGCCAAGTCGCGTGGCGTCAATTCGGCGACGGTCACCGTGCGTCGCGCCGGTCCAGTTTTCGGACATTGCGCGCATCGCAGG
>JAGQQZ010000511.1 GCA_020425915.1 Planctomycetota bacterium
GACTCGAGGCGAACGTCGTGTTGCCGGGGTACCTCTACGAACCGGAGTACGGACTCGCGCTGCGCAGCCTCGATGCGTTCCTGTTCCTCGTGCCGGGAAGCGACGGGACCTGCCGCGCGGTGCGCGAGGCCATGGCGCTCGGCTTGCCGGTGCTCGCGACTCGCAGGGGCATCCTGCCAGAACTCGTCGGAGGCGGCGACGAGTACGGGCCGGCGGGCGCGGTCGTGGCGGAGAGCGTCGAGCAGCTCGCGACGACACTCGTCGCTTGGCACGACGACGCGGACCGGCGCGCCGAACTCGGACGCGCCGCGGCCCGGCGGGTCGACGAGTCGATGGATCCGGAACAGGCGGCGCGACGGCTGCTCGCCTTCTACGAGCGGCTGTCGGCGGAGCGATGAGCGAGGATCCGGTCGTCGACGCTTGGGTCTCGGCGTGCGAGGCGCGGCCCGGCCAGCTGCCGCAGGACTTCGAGCCCGTTCAGACCCGCTTGATCCGGGCGGTCGGTCGTGCCGAGCACCCGACGCTCGGCACGGTCTACCTCAAGGTCATGGGATTCCCGAGGTTCCGGGATCGGCTGCGCTACGCGTTCCGACGTCTCCCGGCGGTGCACGAGGCCGCGATGCTCGAGCGTGTCGTCCGGAGCGGAGTCGCCGCACCGAGGGTCGTACGCGCCCATGGGGCTCGCCGACTCGGACTGCCGAGGGTCTCGGTCTTGATCACGGCGGGGCTGGAACGAGCGGCGGACGACGTCGAGTTCGGGCGTGCACTGGGGGTCGCCGCCGAACTCGCTCGAGCCGGGATCTTCCATCCGGACCTCAACCGGGGCAACTTCGTGGCGCTCGTCGACGGACGCGTTGCCGTGCTCGATCTGCAGTCGGCCCGGGCGGTTCGTGGCCCGATCGGTCCACAGGCGCGATTGCGCATGGCCGCGAAACTCGTGATGGACTTCGACGCCGTCGACCGGGTCGCGGAAGTCGCGAGTTCGGGACTCGTCGATCCCCGTGACGCCGCCGACCTCGGCGGGATCGTGGAGACGATGCGAGTCGCCGCAGTGCGCCATCGAGTTGCGCGTTGTCTGAAGACGACGACCGAGTTCATCGTCGAGCGTCGAATGACGGGGAAGCTGCACCGACGCCGCACGGCCGACGTCGGGCAGGCCGACTGTCGCGAGCATCCGCGAGCGCGGGAACTCTGGATCGGGGATCGGTACGCCGAGTTGGTCGATCGGAGCCCGCCGGTCCTCGCCGCGATGTTCCAGAAAGCATGGTGGCTTCCGGGCCGAAACTCCGCCAAGATTGCGACCAGTGGCGGACGGAACCTCTCAGCAGTCGAGGAGCGGCGCTTGCACGAAGCGTACTCGCGCGCTCGCGATGCGGGGGCGGCGTAGGACGCGCAGGTCGGCGCGTGACGTCCTGACGTCCTGGCATCCTCGCTCCCACGTGCACTCGCTCGTCGATGACTGACACTTCGCTCCCTCGCATCGCCAAGCCGCCGCATCGCGTCCTGTTCTTCGGCAAGAACATGTCGCGCAGCCGCGCGACCGGAGGGCTCGTCGAGGCGCTCCGCGGCCAGGGTCTGGAGGTCCGTTGGATGAACCTCGCGACCCATCGCCGTTGGGTCGGTCGACCGGCGGCGATCCGAAACGCGCGCCGCGCGTTCGCGCGCTTCAAGCCCGACATGGTGTTCGTGTTCTGCCGGGACCTGCCGTTCTCGCTGCTGCGGGAGTTCCACGCCGAGGCGACCACGGTCGTCTGGGTCGAGGAGCCACTGCAGGAGTTCCCGGACGAGTACATCGAGTACCTCGCCGAGGCCGATGCGGTGTTCATCACGAATCCGTCGAAGCTCGCCATGCTGCGGAGCCGGGGTGTCCATCATGCGGCGTTCGTGCTCGAGGGGTTCTCGAGCACGTTTCATTACCCACTCGGCAAGCGATCGTACAAGCGTGACATCGCGTTCATCGGCGGTCCGGGTCGGGAGGGAAAGCGCGCGGAGTTCCTGGCGTCGATCGCACGGCATCACGATCTGGAGATCTTCGGCTGCCATTGGGACGAGTGGCGGAAGCTGCATCCGCACCTTCGAATCCACGGTCCGGTTCGTCCGCGCGGGTACCGCAAGGTGTGCGCGGAGTCGCGAATCGTGCTCGGGCTCAACCAGGTCAACCGGGACTCGTTGTACTTCTCCAATCGGACGTTCCTCACGTTGGCCTGCGGTGGGTTCCACCTGACCCACTACGTGCCAGGTCTCGAGCGCGTGTTCCGCGATCGAGAGCATCTCTGCTGGTACCGTGACCTCGACGACTGCATCGCGCAGATCGACCACTACCTCGCGCGGCCCGAGGATCGGGAGCGCATCGCCGTGTCCGGCAGGGACTACGTCCACGCCGAGCACCAGTTCGACTCTCGGATCCGCTACATCCTCCACTCGCTCCGGCTCGGGCGAGCCGAAGGACCACCGTGGCTCGACACGGGTGATGCCGAACTAGGCTCCGTCGTCGCGACCACGGGCTCGGAGTAGTCGTCGTGCGCGTCTTGCACGTTCTCGCCGAGCGCGGGTACTCCGGCGGCGAGCAACAGCTCGAGTTCCTCGTTCGCCACCTGCACGAGCGCGGCCACTCGAACGGTCTGGTGCTCGTCCCGGGCGCGAAGTTCGAGTCGGTAGGTCGAGAGCTCGACCTGCCGATCTTCCGGAGTGACTTGCGGCGACCGTGGATGTTGTCCCCGCTTCTCGCCGTGCGTCGTGCGGTGCGAACGTTCCAGCCGGAAGTCCTGCACTTCGGCTGCGGTCGCTCCCTGCTCTGGGGCGGGATCGCGTGCCGCGGGCTCCGAGTGCCGCTGCGAATCACGACACGGCGAATCGACTACCCGATCGGCAGAGCCCCGTGGCGTGCTGGTCGCTACCGTCGGCTCGTCGACCACGTCGTCGCCAACTGTGAGTCGGTCCGGCGCCGCGTCCTCGACGCAGGCGTGCCGAGCGGTCGCGTGACCCTCGTCCACGAGGGAATC
>JAGQQZ010000512.1 GCA_020425915.1 Planctomycetota bacterium
CATCGCGCTCCTCGTCGGCGAGCGGCACTCGCAGAGCCTCGTTGATCACGTCCGCGGCCTCGACACGACCCGTCTTGGCGAGCCCGTCGCGCGCCATCGCAGCCAGGTCGACGTCGAGGTCGAACACGGCAAGCCGGAGTAGATCGACCGAGGCGTCGTCGCCGGCGTCGATCGCGGCCTGCAGGAGCGCCCGCTTGGCGTCCTTGTCACCGGCGGCGTACGCGGACTCGACGGCCGTCTGATCCTGACTGTCGCGGCTGCGGACGCGCTCGGCCAACGAACGGTCGGTGCGCCGCTCCGGATTCGGCTTGCGGGCGCGCTCGGCGATCCCTCGCTGGATCGTGTCGAACACGGACTGGGTATCGAACGCGTAGTAGACGTCGTACGTCTCGGCGAACTGTTCCCCACCGTTCTCGTCGAGTTCCACCATGACGTGCCGCGGCGCGATGCGCTTGCCGTCGAAGAATCGCTCGTACAGGATCGGTTCGATCGCGATGTGCTCGCCACAGGTCACGCAACCGAAACGCGGACACGGAATGCGACGCCCCGCGTCGTCGTAGTCGCGCGGGTTGTGGCGATAGACCGACGCGATGACGTTCACGTACGGCTCGTACAGTCTTGCGATCTCGGGGTCCCGATAGCGGATCCCGGCGTAGTGCTCGCTCGCGATCTCACCGTCCATGTTGACGCAGACGAGGATCGGCTTACCGGTCTCGCGCGCCACGGCGATCGCATCGTCCCACGTGCGCTGCCATTGGATCCGCACTGGCTTCTTCCAATCCTCGGCCGTCGGAGCCGGCCACATCTTCTCACGGCTGACCCCGTCGACCTGGGCGTTGACGGAGTGCACGGCGCAGCACGCGACGACGAGCGGAGACAGGACGCGGAGGAGTTCCGATCGGTTCATTTGATTCGCACCGCGCTCGATCCCGGGCGCGCCTTCCTCGATGGTTCGAAGTAGATTCTAGACGCCATCATGCACGAACCCACCCCCCTGCCGAGCGACGTCACGGACATCGAGATCCACGACGGCTCCGCGAAACTCGCCGGGCTCGTCGCCGCGGTCGAACGCGTCATCGTCGGCCAGCGCGGGCTGATCGACGGCATGCTGATCGGCTTGCTCGCAGACGGCCACGTGCTCGTCGAGGGCGTACCGGGCCTCGCGAAATCCCTGACCGTGCAGTCGATCGCACGTGCCCTCGGCGGGACGTTCCGTCGGATCCAGTTCACGCCGGACTTGCTGCCCTCCGACGTCGTCGGGACGCAGGTGTATCAACCGAGTACCGGTCAGTGGAGCGTGCGCGAAGGGCCGGTCTTCGCCAACCTCGTGCTCGCGGACGAAGTCAACCGCGCCCCCGCCAAGGTGCAATCCGCGTTGCTCGAGGCGATGCAGGAGCGTCAGGTCTCGCTGGCCGGCGAGACGCATCGCCTCCCCAAACCGTTCCTGGTCCTCGCGACCCAGAACCCGCTCGAGCAGGATGGCACGTACGCGCTCCCGGAGGCCCAGCTCGACCGTTTCATGCTGAAACTCGTCGTCGGCTATCCGGACAAGAGCGACGAACGTGAGGTCGTGCATCGCCAACTCGATCGCGGGAGCGTGCCCGAGGTCGAGCCGGTCATGACGCTCGACGAGCTGCTGGCCGTGCGGGCTCTGCTCGGTGGCATCCACGTCGACGATCGCATCGTTCGGTACGCCGTCGACCTCGTCGATGCGTCGCGCCATCCGGCCGAGGCGGGACTCGAGGACCTGGTCCCCCTGGTGCGCTACGGTGCGTCGCCGCGTGCTTCGATCGCGCTGGTCCAGGCGGCGCGTGCCCGGGCATTCCTCGACGGGCATGCGTTCGTCTCGCCGCACGACCTGAAGCGAGTCGCGCCCGACGTCCTCCGCCACCGGATCCTGACGACCTTCGAGGCGGAGGCACGCTCGGTCGATCCCGATGCGATCGTCGAGCGAATCCTAGAATCCGTACCGATTCCGTGACGCCGAGCCACGATCCGATCGACCGCGAACTGCGACAGATCCTCGCCGAGACCGACTTGCTCGACCGGCGCGCCCGCTGGCGGATCGACGGGGCACTCTCGGGCGGCTACCGCTCTTCCCACCGGGGGGCAGGGGTCGAGTTCGACGAGGTCCGCGAGTACGTGCCGGGGGACGATCCTCGGTCCGTCGACTGGAACGTGACGGCCCGGGTCGGCTGGCCATTCGTCAAGAAATACGTCGACGAGCGTGAGCTGACGATCATCCTCGTCGTCGACGTGTCCGACTCGATGGACGACGGCGCGGGCGCCTGGTCGAGTCGACAGATCGTCGCGCGCGTCGCCGCGACGCTCGGGCTCGCCGCAGCGCGCAACGGCGACGCGATCGGACTCGTCGCGTTCGCGGACGAGGTGCGGTCGTTCGTCCCGCCGGCACGCGGGCGCCGCCATGTATTGCGGCTCGTGCGCGACTGCCTCGCCGTCCGCGCCCCAGAATCCGCGTCGTCGATCTCCGGCGCGCTCGACTGGCTCGTGACCGTGCCGAAGCGCCGCTGCGCCGTGTTGCTTCTGTCCGACTTCCTGTTGCCGCTCGACTCGACCGAACTCGCCCGCGCTGCGCGGAAGCACGACGTCGCGGCGTGCCACGTCGTCAGCCGCGACGTCCCGCTCCCGCGCGTCGGCCTGGTTCGCGTTCGGGACTCCGAGTCCGGAACCGTCCGACTCGACGACTGGTCCGACGAACGCCGACGCGTCGCGGCCGAGCGAGCGATCCTCGCAGGTCGGAATCGATCCCTCCAGACGCTGAACGGTGCGGGCATCGACACGCTCTCGATCGAGTCTCCGATCGAACCGGACCCAGAGTCGATTCGACGTCCGGTCCTCGAGTTCCTGCGCACCCGATCGTGATCGAGGTGAACGCGACTTCCCCAGCAGTCCTGCTCGCAACATGCCTCGCGATCTCGGCGCCGGCCCAACACACCGAGATCCGTATCGCGCCCGAACGGACGAACGTCGAGTTCGGGCAACCGTTCCACGTGACCATCGAGCGTCGCTGGCCAGCCGACCTCGTCGTCTCGCCGTGGCACGATGGCATGCTCGAACCGCTGACCGTGATCGGGTCGGACGTGACATCCGCCCGTTCCACGGACTCGATCGACGAGCGTAGGATGCTCGAGGTGGCCTGCTTCGCAACCGGCACGATCACGCTCCCACCGATCACGATCGTCTCCGCTCGGCCGGATGGGAGCGTCGTCGAGACCGCCTCGACCGAACCGCTCGTCTTCGAGGTCACCACCTCGATCGGTGAGCCACGCGGGGAGATCGAGCCACCCGACGCGCCGGCCACCTCGTCGCCTCTGCCCGCGATCTTGGTGATCGCGCTCGGCTTGCTCGTGAACTTCGGAGCGGTGATCTGGGTGTTCCGTCGCCGCGGCGACTCGCCTGACCAACCGAACGCCACGGAGACCGCTCGTGCCGCGCTGGTCTCGGCCGACGGAACCGAGGCCGACCGCGTGTCGACAGCACTCCGCGGCTTCGTCGAGGACTCCTGGGCGCTGCCATCGCGCGCGATGTCGACGGACGAACTCGCGATCCATGACTCGTTGCGCAGTCGCCCGAATCACGCCGAACTGCTCGAACTGCTGACGATCTGCGATCGCGCTCGGTTCGTCGGAGGCTCCGCTCCGCCCGACCTCATCGATCGCGCACGCACTTGGCTCGCTGCGGCGAACCGCGACGGAGGAGCGTCATGAGCGCATGGTTCGGCTCGTCCCTCGGCGATCCCTGGATGCTGACGCTGCTCGCGTTGCTGCCGCTCGCATGGTGGACGCGCCGACTGGGCCTGGCGCCATCGTTGCGCATGTCGTCGATCGCCTCGGCGCGCCCATCCGACGAATCGTCTCCCACCGTTCGGCTGCGGCTGCGTGCACTCCCGTCCACCATCCATGCCCTCGCGCTCGCCGCGCTCTGCGTTGCGCTCGCGCGACCCATCGAACACGTGCCCGGCACGCGTACGGCACAGGGCATCGACATCCTGCTCTGTCTGGACGTCTCGTCGTCGATGCAGGAGCGCGACCCTGGCGGCACGGTGACGCGCTTCGACGCAGCGCGTCGGGCGCTGGAGGACTTCGTCTCGCGTCGGCCGGGCGACCGCATCGGCCTGCTCTCGTTCGCGGCGCACGCCGACCTCGTCGCGCCGCCGACACTCGACCACGAAGGCCTGCGGACCTTGCTCACGGAACTCCGAACGGTGGAACCCGACGGACCCGAGGACATGACGGGGATCGGCAACGCGATCGCACGTGCCGCGGAGGTGGCGAGCACTTCGACCGTCGAGTCGCGCATCGCGATCCTGTTCACCGACGGCCGCGAGACCTTGGCGACGCCGGACCGGCCCGAGGAGATCAGTCCGCTCGAATCGGTCGCGCTGTGTCGGGAGTTCGGCGTGCGCCTGTACGCGATCACGACGGCCGACGACGACACGCTCCGTCGCGTCGCCCCGATGACCGACGGGCGATCCTTCCGAGTCGACGACGGGGCCGCACTCGCGGAGGCTCTGACGGAGATCGACGAGCTCGAGCGCTCGCCGATCGTCACGACCGACGAGCACGTCGAGGAACGCTTCGCGGCGTGGGCACTGCTCGGGCTCGTGCTCGGGGCCTTGTCGCTCGTGCTGCGCGCCGGCCCGTTGGGAGTCACACCGTGATCGAATGGCTCGACGCCGGCTGGTGGCCTTGGCTGTGCCTGGCTCCGTTGACCTGGGTCGTCGTCCGGAGGCTCCGGCGGTCACGTCGCGACGCGCTTCGGCTGGCGCTCGGGCCGCGCGCCGAAGCGCTCACCGACTCCGTGGACGACGGCCGCCGCCTTCGCGCCGAAGTGATCGCGATCGTCGCGCTGCTCACCGTGTCCGTCGCGTTGATGCGACCTGCTTGGGGCGAGCCCGAGGCCATCGGCGTCCCGCGAGGAGCCGACATCGTGGTATGCCTCGACGTCTCACGATCGATGCTCGCCCGCGACAGCGTGCCGGATCGCCTCACGGCGGCGAAGCAGGCGATCGACGACCTCGCGGGGCTCGTCCGCAACGGCCGCCTGGGGCTCGTGACGTTCGCTGGCGAGGCGAGACTTCGAATCCCTCTCACCCGCGACCTCGCAGCGTTCCGTCCACTCGCCGCGCTCGCCGGTCCTGCGAGCGTTCGAACCGCCGGCACCGACATCGGCGCCGCGTTGGAAACGGCATCCCGGGCACTCGAACCCGACGCCAAGCACGCGACGGTCGTGTTGCTGACCGACGGAGAGGATCACGGCGGATCGGGCCTCGCCGCCGCGGAGCGACTCGCGACGACAGGGGTCGTCATCCACACCATCGGTTTCGGCTCCGAACTGGGAGCGCGCATCGCACCCAGCGCGGGCGGCGACGACGTCGTGACCCACCTCGAATCCTCCACGCTTCGCTCGATCGCCGCGGCAACGGGGGGCTCCTGGAGCCACGCGGACGAAACCGACCGCCCTCTGGTCGACCTGTTCGAACGTCACATCGCGCCACGCTCCGCCACCGACGCGGACGAGACCGTCTCGCGTCCACCCGATCGGTTCCAATGGCTCGTACTGCTCGCGGTCGTGCTGTGGCTGGTCCACGGCGCAACCGGGGAGGGCCGGACATGAGGATCGCGACGTTCGCATGTCTGGGCGTGCTGGCGTCGTGCGGTCGCGTCGACCACGCCAGGCTCGCGCTGGAGAAACTCACGACGGGGCGACTGGTCGAAGCCGAGATCGAGGCCGAACTCCACGCCACGACGGCGACTGCGGGTGCGAGCGCGTTCCGGGACGCGATTCAAGCGTGTACGAGCCACGCCCGCGCGCTCGCATCCGCCGCCGACGCAAAGACCGTCGACGCCTGGTTGCTCTCGATCACCGAGATGCAGCGCGCATTCGATCTCTGGTGCGTCCTCGCTGTCCGCGGCGACGAACGCGCGCGGCGCAACGCCGAGCGTTCGTACCTCGCACTACAGGAGTTCCGCGCAGCGGCCGCCGAGGCCCGTGAGCGCGCCGGCCAGGTTCGCCCCCTGGCCGCGAGCACAGCCGATCAGGAGCTGGTTCAGCGCCTGCTCGAGCGTCTCCGGCGCACGCAAGGCGAACGGCAACGGCCCACCGTGCCATCCTCGGTCGCGACGGGAGCGAAGGACTGGTGATGCGTACCGTCTTCGTGTCTCTGTGCTTGGCAGGCGGCCTGTACGCGCAGTCGGTCGGGACGCTCGGACCCGACCCGTCGATCGTGCGGCTCGGCGACTCGACGTACCTGACGCTGCGGATCGACGGACATCCGGATGCCGAACTCGGCCCTCTGCCGGTTTCACCCGAGTTCCAACTCGTGGCCGAACCGCGCCGCCGAATCGAGTTCGAGACGCTGAGGGATGGCGTCGTGACTCCGGGCCGAGCCGCCTCCTGGCGGATCGCCCTTCGTCCCCTCCAGGCCGGTCGCTTGGCCGTGCCGAGTTTCGTCGTCGTGGTCGACGGGCACGCCGTCGGTTCGGCAGGAGACCTGACGGTGGACGTCGTCCGAGACGAGAGCGGCGTCGACCGAGCATTCGTCGAATGGGAGGTCGATCGAACCGAGCTGTTCCATGGCGAATCGCTGCGCGCCACGCTCCGGTTCGGCATCCGCGACTCCCTGCTCGACCGCGGAATCGTCCCGCTGTTTCGTCAGCCGCTAGACCTGCCGATGGACCTGCGTTCGTTCTGGATCGAGCAGCATCTCGATTCGCTGCGATTCGAGCGGGTCGAGCGGACCGTCTCGATCGCCCTCAACGGATCGACGTGCCGGGTCGGGCGTGCGGGAATCGTCGAACGGGATGGTCGCCGATTCGCCAGCTTCGAACTCCCGTTCGAGTTCGCACCGCAGGACTCGGGAGAGCATCTGCTGACCCCTCCGTTGCTCCGCTTCGCGTTCGCGACCGAGTTCGAGGACTCTCTGTTCGAACCCGTTCCACGGGATCGACACGAGGCGATCGTCTACGGCGAACCCGCACGTTTCACGATCCAGCCGCTCCCGGGTTCCGGACGACCGACGTCGTTCCGCGGCGCGGTCGGCGCATTCCGGGTCACCGCGGTGATCGAGGACCTCCCGACCCGGGTCGGCGAGACCTTCTTCCTCGACCTCCGGATCGACGGTCCCGGCAACCATGCGACGCTGGGGACCCCGGATCCGGTGCTGCCGGGTTTCCACGTGTACGGTCACGTCGTCGCGCGCGGGACGGATTCGACCCGCGTGCGCTACGAGATCGCCGCCCTCGAGCGCACTCGGAGCGTGCCACCGATCGAGTTCTCGTTCTTCGACCCGGCGACCCGCGGCTATCGCAACGCGCGCACGGAGCCGATCCCGCTCGACATCGCGGGGGACACGGTTCGCGAACGCGATCCGACGGCGCGCGGCGAACTCCGAGGACTCATGCCGGTCGATGCCGCGTCACGCGTTCCACGATCGAGACACCTCTCCTGGTGGATCCTGGCGATGGCGATCCTCGTGCCGTTGCTCGTGCGTTCCGGGCTACGCGCGCTCGTGCGACGCTCGGAAGCGGACCGAGTCGATCCGCGACGTCGCGCGGCGAGGCGCGCGCGGCGGGAGTTCCGTCGCGCACTGCGACGGCAGGACCGCCCCCTTCGTCAGGCCGTTCTCGAGTACGTCGGTGCACGACTGCATCGCGACCCGCCCGGCGTCGTCGGGGCCGACGTCGCTGCCGAACTGCGTCGAGGCGGGGCCGACCCGGAGACCAGCCAGGAACTCGCCGAATTGGTTCGAGCCATCGTCGACGCCGACTACGGGGGCGAGCCGACGCGGCCCGAGCCACGCCGCCTCCGGCAACTCGTCGACCGCGTGGACGCGAGCTTCCGATCGGGACTTCGCGCGACGGCGCTCGTCATCGCGGTCGCATTCACCTCGCCGCTCGTCGGCCAGGATCCGGCGGAGAACGCGATCCGAGACTACGCGGCCGGTCGGTTCGAGCGAGCCCGAGCGGAGTTCCATGCCGCGATCGAGTCGGCCGCGCCTCGCTCGCTCGGACCGCTGCTCTACGACGCGGGCAATGCCGCGTTTCAGACCGGTCGCCACGCGGAAGCGCGATGG
>JAGQQZ010000513.1 GCA_020425915.1 Planctomycetota bacterium
ATGCTGCTCGCGCGACTCGCCGACGCGTTCGAGACGTTCCATGCCGACTGCCGCGCCGGCGTGCCCGACGTGACCGGTTTCTGGAACGCGTTCCTCCGCGGAGCAGGTGTCGCCGAGGCGCCGACGGCCGACCGCGCGGTCGCGCAACTCGTCGATCTCGCGGTCGCCCGCGGCGGCCGGATCGTGTTGACGTGTGACCACCTCGACCGCGCGCTCGAGGCGCTCGGCGACGACGCCTGGGCGGTTCGCGACGTGCTCTCGAGCCAGTCGGAGATCGCACTCGTCGGCAGTTCGCGAGCGCTGCCCCCGCAGGTCGTCGAATACGAATCCGCCTTCTTCGACTTCTTCGCGGTCGACCGACTCGCACCGCTCATCGAGCCGCGCGCGACGGAGATGCTGCTCGCGGTCGCGCGCGACGTGGACTCCGAAGTGGCGGGCGCATTCGAACGCCATCCGAAGCACACGCGAGCCATCGTCCGACTCTGCGGCGGCAACCCGCGCGCGCTCGTATCGACCGTCGAGGCGCTGATCGTGCACGGCACGTCGATCGGAGTGTTCGAGTGCCTTGACCACGTCTGCGACCGATTGTCGCCGAGCTTCGAGATGACGCTGGAGGCGATCTCCCCGCAGGCACGGCTCGTGCTCAGCGAACTCGCGCTGCACTGGCATCCCGCCTGGGCGAAGACGATCGCCGCACGCCTGTCGATGCCGACGAACAAGATCTCGACCTACCTCGACCGGCTTTCCCGTGACGGCATCGTCGACAAGGTCGCGATGCCTCCCGGCAAGACCATCGGGTTCCAGCTTCGCGATCGACTGTGCAATCTGTGGTTCCTGCTGCGCGGCAACCCGGAGTCGCGCGATCGAGTGCGCGCGCTGACGCGACACGCGCTCGGCGAGAACGACGTCGATCTCGACGCGTTGCGTGCCGGAATCGAACCGGGCGCGCCGCGCGAACGGTTGGCCGTCGAGCTGCGCGACGCCTGAATCGCTCCGTCACTGTCGACACCGCCGCCCCGGGTTGCAGACAGGAACGGCTCGCGCTCCCATGAACGGATGGCGAAGCCCTCTCTCCCTCGCCGTACGCCGCTCCGCCGGGTCGGCCTGATCGCGATGGCCGTGGTCTGTCTGCTGGTCGCGCTCGAGATCGGCCTCAGGGTGTTCCTGTTCCAGGCGGAGTCGATCTACCCGACGGCACTCGAACGTGCGTTCGTGCGCCTGTGCGCCGAGACCTATGTGCCCGAGTCGGACACGTTCGAGTACGACCCGGACATCACGCCGCCAGCGCGGCGAATCCGTCCCCACGATCTGCTCGGGTGGACCCATTCTCCGGGAGATCACTCGGGCACGCGCAGCTACCGATACCTGTGGTTCCTGACCGCGAACCATCACCAGTCGATCCACATCGACGGGGACGGGAATCGCATCACGAGTCCGAATCCCGCCGCGTTCGACGGCAAGCCGGAGATCCACGTCTACGGCTGCTCGTTCTGCTTCGGTGACGGGATCAGCGACGAAGAGACGCTGCCGTGGAAGCTCCAGGAGTCGTTCCCGAGCTACCGCGTTCGCAACCTCGCGCAGTGCGGGTTCGGGACGGTGCAAGGTCTCCTCCAGCTGCGACGATCGATCGAACTCGGCCACCCTCCTGCCGTCGCGATCTTCGTCCACAACCCGTTCCACATGTTCCGGAACTACGGGACGGCGGGCTGGCTCGGTCGTCGCATCGAAGGCGACCACGAGAAGGCACTGATCGCGCGGATCGCCGACTCCGGCGAACTCGACCTCCGCTACGCGACCCTGCAACCGAGTCTCGATGCCGACCCGCCGTACGACGAGATCCTGCAGGTCACGCTCGAGATCTACCGCGAGATCGGACGGATCTGCCGCGAGAACGAGATCGTGCCGGTACTCGCGGCACAGACCGGCGTCGGCACCAACGCGAATCCCGAGCGCAGGCGACGCATCTACCGGGCCGCCGCCAGCGATCCGGTCGCCGTGTTCGCGCTCAGACGACAGTTCGTGGTCGTCAACATGGCGTTGTCGATCCACGCATCCGAGCTGGACCCGTACTACCGAGTCGCCCCGAACGACATGCACCCGAACGGACGCGCGACGTCGTTCTATGCCGACAAGATCACCGAAGCCCTGCTCGCGGCCGGGATCGGGCCCTGACACGCGCGAGACTAGGG
>JAGQQZ010000514.1 GCA_020425915.1 Planctomycetota bacterium
CCGGACGAGCAGGTCACGCTCAGCGCTCGAGTCGCCCTTGCCAGCCGGACCGATCCGGTAGCCGAGCGACTCGCACGCGTCGAGATACTCGGCGATGTCGAGCCGAGCCGGGTCGTAGACGAGCCGGATCCGGCCGATCGAAGGATTCAGCTGGATGTCGATCGTGCCCTCGCGACGGTGCCAGTGTTCCTGCAGCAGCCAGACGCAGGCGGCGCAGTGGATCCCCTGGACGTCGACGTCGAGGCGCTCGAGCCCGGCCACACCCTCGGTCGACGTGCTCGCGTCGAGCCAGTCGCGCGTGCGCGGCACGAACGGCTGGCCGATCGGCCGACCCCGCCCACCGCCGAGGTCGTAGAACCGGTCGAGTTCCGCGTCGTGCAGCAGTCGGTGCACGGCCGCGCACCCGCTGCAGCAGAACCCCTCCTGCAACGGATCCTTCGGCACGGGCAGTCCGCAGTGCCGGCACTGGCTCGCGGTGCGCGAGCCACGGTGGTCGACGAAGGTGTCGGTCATCCGGCGGCTCCGTGACAGCCACAGCAGGCTTCCGGACCCGCGACCAGCGCCGCGATCCCTCGCCACAACAGCATCGCGGCGGCGAGCAGCATGACCCCGCGCACGAGCCACGCGCTCGCGCGGGCGCCGAGCCGCTCACGGACCTGCCCGAACTTCCACTGCGCGAGCGCGAGCACCGGCACGATGCCGAGACCGAACCCGGCCATGACGGCGAAGCCGTCGATCGCGGAGCCGGCCGCCAGCGCCAGCGCGACCGCGGCGTAGAGCAACCCGCACGGCAGGAGCGGCGTGACGAACCCGAGCGCGATGCCGCGCACGCCGGGGGACAGCCCGGCGACGAACCCGGTCACGCGGCGCACGATCCCGGTCGAGCCCGACAGCGACACGAGCCGACCACCCAACCCGAACGCCATCGCGACCATGAGTCCGGCGAACACGAACGCGAACACCGCACCGCCCGGACGGAACGACTCGATCCCGATCGCCCCACCGATCGAACCGGCGAGGACGCCGATCCCGGCATATGCCGCGACCCGAGCACCGTGGTAACCGATCCCGAACGGTGCCCCGCCCTTCCCGCACGCCACCAGCGGCCCGCACATGCCGGCGCAGTGCAGACTGTTCATGAATCCGAACGCGAGGCCGCTCAGCAGAGCGACCCCGGTGGACTCGGCAGAGATCGATTCGGCGATCGTCACTCTTCTTCAGGTGGGACGACCACGACTGCGCAAGGTGCGTGCCAGAGGACTCTCGCCACGGTTCCGCCGACGATGTGGTGATCGGCAGGCTCGTGTTGGGACTGGGACCCGATCACGATCGCGTCGGCGTGGTGACGACGAGCGGTCGCCACGATCTCGCTCCACGCCGTTCCGTTCAACACGAATTCGCGCGGTGGTCGCATTCCCTCGAAACACTCCTGGGCCAGGCGCCGCAGCCGGGCCTTCCCTTCGATCACGAGGTCCGACTGCAGCTCTGGTAACGGCTTCTTGCACACGTAGGCGTCCAACAAGGACTCGAGATCACAAACCACATGGACGAGCATGATTTCAGCGGATGGCCCGGCCATCCGCCGAGCGAAGCGAATCACGTGGTCGGATCCGTCACCGAGGTCGACCGCGACGAGCAGTCGATCGAGCCGCCTCTCAGAAGCGAGAGCACCGCTCTCAGCGACACGAGCCGTGGACTCCGGAGTCTGGTCCGGATTCGAAATCCCAGTCTCGGGCGTTCGTTGTGCCATGGGTACCTACCGTGCGATGCGCGGCGAAGGGCAGTTCGCAAGCGCCAATGGATGCTCGCTGCCTTGCGCAAGACGCGTGCCAGCCCGATCATCCGACCCAGACACATGACCGATCGGGCAAGGATCCTCGTCGTCGAAGACGAAGAGCGGCAGCGCGACACGCTGGTCCGCCACCTCACGCGCGACGGATTCGAGGTCGTCGATTTCGGCGCCGCGGAGCCGGCGATCGAGGAACTCGGTAAGCAGTCGTTCGACGGCCTCGTCACCGACCTGCGGCTGCCGGGCGCCGACGGCATCGAGCTCGTCCGCCGCGCCCGGGAACTGGACGAGGAGCTGACCGCGATCGTCATGACGGCGTACGCTTCGGTGGACACGGCCGTCGACGCGCTCCGCGCCGGCGCCTCGGACTATGTCCTGAAGCCGCTGTTCTTCGAGGAGCTCAGCCGCAAGTTGCGGCGCGGCATCGAACCGTCGCGATGAAGCACTGGACGCTGTCGAGCTGGCTCGCCCGCCGCGTGTTCCTGGTGTCCGCGGTCCCCGTGGTCGTCGCGTTCGCCGTCGGCGGCTGGTTCGTCGATCGCTCGCTCTCGCGTGAGATCGAGGCGCTGGTCCACGAGGAATTCGACGAGGCATCGATGCTCCTCCGCGAATCGCTCGATCCACAGGAGCACTTCGGGTTCGTCACCGAGCAACTGTCCCAGAGCCACCGACTGTTCCCGATGGCGTGGCGTGTGCGGCCGATCGGCGCCCGCGAACCGAAGGTCGACTACGGCGACGCCGTGTTGTTCGACCACCTGACGACGGCCGTGCCACTCGACGCATCGGTCGAGCTCGAAGGTCGACTCGTCGTCGGTCGGCGCATCGTCCACGGCGAGCTCGACGTCATGCTCGCGGTCGACGGTTCGGTCCTCGAGTCGGTGCTCGCGTGGTACTGGATCATCGCAACGGTGATCTCGTGTGCCGTATCCCTGCTCGGTGCGGCATTCGGCCAGATGTTCGGTCGGCGCGTCGGCACGATGCTCCGACGCGCCGCGGAACACGTGCAGTCGACGCGCGAGGGTGACTCGGCCGCCGACGACCTCGAGCTGCCCGACGAGATCCTCTCGATCGCCACGGAGCTACGCACCACCCTCGAGAAGATCCGCGAGGAGTCGGAGCGGGCACGCGTGTTCGTCGCGAGCCTCGCGCACGAACTTCGCTCGCCGATCCAGAACCTGATCGCCGAGGCGGAGGTCCTGCTGCTGCGCGCGCGGGAGCCAAACGAGTACCGTGCGAAGTTCCGCGCCCAACTCGAGGAACTCGTCGAGCTCGGTCACGCCGTCAACAATCTCATGGCGTTCTGCGCCCGCAGCGAGTCCGAGCCGACGAGCCGAGCCGAGGAGTTCGACCTGGGCAACGAGGTCCGCTTGCGACTCCAACAGGAGATCGCGCGCGCGGAACGGGCGGGGATCCAGGTCGCCCTAGACGCCTCCGGCGACCTGCGCATGCGTGGCGACCGCGAGTCGATCCTGCGCGCGCTGCGGAACGTGATCGCGAACGCGATCGACTGGAGCCCCACCGCGAGCACGATCGATTTCGAACTCACGGGAGAGCCCGAGCAGATTCATGTCACGGTGCGGGATCGCGGCCCGGGCATCCCCGACGCCGACCGACCCCGCGTGTTCGAGCCGTTCTTCCGCCGTGACAGCAACGAACGCCGCCGTGGCGGCTACGGCCTCGGGCTCGCGATCGCACACGATGCGGTCGTGCGGCAGGGCGGTTCGATCGCGCTCGACGGAGCGCGAGGCGAAGGGACGACCTGCTCGATCCAGTTGCCGCGCGCGCCGCGACCCTCGAACCCGAACGGGACTGCCTGACGCACGACGGGCATCAGTCGCGGCCGTCCGGGTGACACGCGTAGCACGCAGGCGAGGACCACACGTAGCCCCCCACTTCGTCGTGCTCGTCGGCCATCTCGGACTGACGGTGTTCGTGGCAATGCGTGCAACTGAACACGGTCGAGTTCCCGGGAGTCGTGTGGCAGTCGACACACGCCAGGTTGCGGTGATCCCCGGTGTCGATCGGGAACTGGTGGTTGAACTCGGCGCCCTCCCACGTCGTCGGCGTGTGACACGTCGCGCAGTCCGTGCCGAATCCCTGCGCCGCGTGCGGCGGATCCGTCGCCGCCGTGTACTCCGGCATGTGGCAGTCCGAGCAATCGGACGGCAAGCCCTGGTAGACGTTGCCGACGTGACACTGGCTGCACGAGGCCGCCGCGTGGGAGCCGATCAACGGGAAGGCCGACGTGTGCGTGAATCCCGCGCCCTCGAACGTGACGGTGGAGTGGCACTGCGTGCAGTCCTGTGAGAAGCCACCGGCGACGTGCCCGTCGGCTCCCTGGTAGTCGGCCAGGTGGCAGTCGATGCAGTTCGACGGCAGGTTCTGGTAGACGTTGCCGACGTGGCACGTGGAGCAATCGACGCTCGCGTGCGCACCGGTCAGCGGGAACGCCTGCGTGTGCGTGAACTCGGCCGACTCGAACGAGAACGTCGAGTGGCACTGCGTGCAGTCCTGCGAGAAGCCGCCGGCGACGTGATCGTCGGCACTCTGGTAGTCGGCGAGGTGGCAGTCGATGCAGTCCGACGGCAGTCCGCTGTAGACGTTGCCGACGTGGCACGTCGTGCAGGCGACGCTGGTATGCGCACCGGTCAGCGGGAACGACGCCGTGTGGTCGAACGTCGCGCCCGAGAACGACACCGTCGAGTGGCACTGCGTGCAGTCCTGCGGGAACGAACCGGAGACGTGATTCGGATCGTCGGCGCCCTGGTAGTCGGCCAGGTGGCAGTCGATGCAATCCGACGGCAGCCCGGAGAAC
>JAGQQZ010000515.1 GCA_020425915.1 Planctomycetota bacterium
CCGCTCGCACAAGACCGGCATGGTCGTCTGGTTGTTCCTGGGCGTCGTCAATCACTCGGTGTCGGTCACGAGCATCATGCTGGTCGGCAAGGCGCTCGCGGTCGGGATGCCGGAGTACGCGTACTTCGTGCTCATCCCGGTCATCAACATCGCGTCCGCGGTGCCGATCGGCCCGGCGGGCTGGGGTGTCGGTGAGTTCCTGTACGGCAGCCTGTTCGGCCAGTTCGGTGCTGCGCACGCCATCGGCGTCGTCGAGCCCGTGCGAACCATGGCGACGCGTGGCGTCGCGCTCTCGGTGCTGTATCGCGTCCACCTGATGGCGTGGTCGATGGTCGGCGGCCTGCTGACCCTCACGGCGAAGGACCGAGTGACGCGCGCCGAGGTCGAGCAGGAGATTGCTCGCGGTGATGGCGAGGCCGTCGTGTAAGGTCCTCACCGCTCCGGGCGGTACCCCGAAGAGATTTCGATATGAGTTTGTTGGTAGTTGGCTCGACCGCGTTCGACACGGTCGAGACGGATCAAGGACGCATCGACGACTGCCTCGGCGGTTCGTCGACGTATTTCAGCCTCGCGGCGGCGATGTTCACCGAGGTCCGCCTCGTCAGCGTCGTGGGTGAGGACTTCCCGGACGAGAGCCGTGCACTGTTCGAGAAGCACGGCGTGCGCCTCGACGGACTCGAGGTCAAACCGGGCAAGACCTTCCGTTGGAGCGGCAAGTACTCGGCCGACATGAACAGTCGGGAAACGCTCGACGTGCAGCTCAACACGTTCGCCGACTTCCGTCCGCGCGTTCCGGACACGTTCCGGGACTCGCCGTTCGTGTTTCTCGCGAACGGTGCACCGACGACGCAGGCGTCCGTCCTCGACCAGGTCGAAGCGTGTCGTTTTTCCGTCGCGGACACGATGGATCTGTGGATCGAGACGCAGCGCGACGACCTGTCGGCGCTGCTCGAGCGGATCGACGGGCTGATCCTCAACGACGAGGAAGCCAAGATGCTGACCGGCGAGACCAACTTGGTCCGTGCCGGTCGCAAGGTGCTCGACCTCGGCCCGAAGCTCGTGATCCTGAAGAAGGGGGAGCACGGCAGCTTCCTGTTCAGCAACTTCTTCCAGTACGCGCTGCCCGCGTATCCGACCGAGCACGTGCTCGATCCGACCGGCGCGGGCGACAGCTTCGCCGGCGGCTTCATGGGCTTCCTGTCCGGCTGCGCCACGCTCAGCCTTTGGAACATGAAGCGGGCGATCGCCTACGGCACGGTGACGGCGAGCATGACCGTCGAGTCGTTCGGGGTGGACGCGATCGCACGCGCGAGTCGGGCGGACATCGACCGTCGCTACGACGAACTGATCCAGTTCGTCTCGGTCTAGATCGGTACGGCGGGCCGTTCCGCGGGACGGCCGTCGCCGATCCGGTGCACGACCGATCCCGGTGCAGAACCGCCGAACGGATGTTTGGCTTTTGTTCGGTTCTGCGTTAGGATCCCCGACACATCAAAGAACCACCGCATCGGCCCCGTAGGGAGGGGCAGAACATGGCACTTCCGTCCAAGTCCCGCGCCAACGCGCCCAAGAAGACCACCGAAGCCGGCAACCCCGAAGCCCTCAACGACGCCCTCGCCGCGATCGAGAAGTCGTACGGCAAGGGGAGCATCATGCGCCTCGGCGATGGCACCGTGGTGCCGGTCGAGGGAATCTCGACCGGGTCCCTCGGGCTGGACCTCGCGGTCGGTGGTTGGGGCTTCCCGCGTGGCCGAGTCGTCGAGGTCTACGGTCCGGAGTCGTCGGGCAAGACCACGCTCACGCTTCACGTCGTCGCGAACGCGCAGAAGAAGGGCGGCGTCGCCGCGTTCATCGACGCCGAGCACGCGCTCGACCCGCAGTACGCGAAGAAGCTCGGGGTCGACCTCGAGTCGTTGTTGATCTCGCAGCCCGACAACGGCGAGCAGGCGCTCGACATCTGCGAGACCCTCGTGCGTTCCGGCGCCCTGTCGGTCATCGTCGTCGACTCGGTCGCGGCCCTCGTCCCCAAGGCCGAGATCGAGGGTGAGATGGGGGACTCCTTCGTCGGACTCCATGCCCGCCTCATGAGTCAGGCGCTACGCAAGCTGACCGGACTCGTCGCGCGCACCAACACGACACTGGTCTTCATCAACCAGATCCGGGAGAAGATCGGCGTGATGTTCGGCAGCCCGGAGACGACGACCGGTGGACGCGCGCTGAAGTTCTACTCCTCGGTTCGTGTCGACATCCGCCGCATCGGTCAGATCAAGAACGGGGATCAGCCGATCGGAGCCCGGACCAAGGCGACGGTCGTCAAGAACAAGGTCGCCCCGCCGTTCCGCAAGACCGAGTTCGACATCCTGTTCAACCAGGGCATCAACCTGCTGGGGGAGTTGCTCGACATCGGTGTCGAGTGTGGCATCGTCAAGCGCAGCGGGACCTGGCTCAGCTACGGGGACCAACGGCTCGGCCAGGGGCGCGATCGCGCACGTGAGTACCTGATCGAGAACCCGGCGGTCGCCGACGAGATCCAGCACAAGATCCTCGCGGAACTCGCGCCACACGTCGTGCAGGGCGGAGCAGCGACCCGTGGGGACGGCGCCGCGCAGGACAAGTCGGAGGCCCGCGAACGCCCGGTGGCCAAGGAGCAGGCTGCGGAAGCCTGAACGGGACCGCGCGTCACACCGTGGCGCAGGAGCGGCTTCGGTGCTCTACTCCTGCCCATGCGTGCGATCCCCGCAGCCGAGATCCGTGAGCGATTCCTGAGCTTCTTCGAGAAGCGCGGGCACGCTCGTTACCCGTCCGACTCGCTGGTTCCGACCGACGACCCGACCCTGCTCTTCACGGGCGCGGGGATGAACCAGTTCAAGGACATGTTCCTCGGGCGCGGCGCGCTACCGGACAAGCGGATCACGACTTCGCAGAAGTGCCTGCGCGTACCGGATCTCGAGAACGTCGGCCGCACGCCGCGGCACCACACGTTCTTCGAGATGCTCGGCAACTTCTCGTTCGGCGACTACTTCAAGACGGAGTGCATCCGCTGGGAGTGGGAGTTCTTCACCGAGGAGCTCGGGATCGACCCGGCTGCTCTCGTCGTGACGGTCTATCGGGACGATGACGAGGCCGCCGCGATCTGGCGCGACGAGATCGGGCTGGACGAGAGTCGGATCTTCCGCTTCGGCGAGAAGGAGAACTTCTGGCCGGCGGAGGCGCCCAGCAAGGGGCCGAACGGCCCCTGTGGTCCGTGTTCCGAGATCTACTTCGACAACGCGCCTGGCGAGCCGTACCCGAACCGCGAAGGCCTGACCGAGCTGCCCGACGATCGCTTCACCGAGATCGGCAACTGCGTGTTCACCCAGTTCGACCGCCGCGATGGTGGTGAGCTGGCGCCGTTGCCGCAGAAGAACATCGACGTCGGTCTCGGACTCGAGCGAATCACCGCGGTGCTCGCTGGTGCGCCGAACAACTTCGAGACCGATCTGTTCCGGCCGTTCCTCGAACACCTCGAAGCGAAGTCCGGCAAGTGCTACGGCGCGGACAGCGCCGACGACATCCGCATGCGTCGGATCAGCGATCACGTTCGAGCGGTGACCTTCTGCATCTGCGACGGTGCGCTGCCGAGCAACGAAGGGCGCGGCTACGTCGTACGGAAGATCCTGCGACGGGCCGCCCGAGACGGATTCGACCTGGGCCTGAAGCCGGGCTTCCTCGCCGACATGGTCGACGTCGTCGCTGCGACGATGGGTGAGGCCTACCCGGAGATGCGTGCACACGCGGCTCAGGCGCGGTCGTTGATCCGGAGCGAGGAGGAGTCGTTCGGCACCGTCTACCGGCAGGGAGTCCAGCGACTGAATGCGTACCTCGACGGTCTCCCGGCGGCGTCGCGCCACGGCGGCGAGCCGCTCGCCGGATCGGGTGAGTTCGCGTTCCAGCTTCACGACACCTTCGGTTTCCCCGCCGACATCACCCGGGCCGCACTGGCGGACGTCGGGGTCGTCCTCGATGAGTCCGAGTTCGAGGCCGCGATGAGCGCGCAGCGCGACCGCGCGCGTGCGGCGGCCGCGACGAGTGACGCGGTGTTCGCGACCAACGCGGCGATGTCGCTGCGTGACAAGAGAGTCGCCACGACGACGTTCACCGGCTACGAGACGCTGGGCGGCGAGGCGAAGGTCCTCGCCCTCGTGGGCGCCGACGACGAACTCGTGGAGCGCGTCGAAGCCGGCGCGATCTGCAGAATCGTCGTCGACTCGACGCCGTTCTACGCCCAGGGCGGTGGTCAGGTCGGCGACCGAGGAGCCTGCGTGGCGCCGTCCGGGAGCGCCGCCGTCGACTCGACCGCCTCGTTGGACGGGTACTACCTGCACACGGCGACCGTCGAGTCCGGTCACCTCTCGGTAGGAGACAAGGTCTCGCTCGCCGTCGACGAGGCGGCGCGCCGCGCGACCGAGCGCAACCACACCGCGACGCACCTCCTGCACGCTGCGCTCAAGCAGGTGCTGGGTGGGCACGTCAGCCAGGCGGGCTCCGAGGTCTCGCCCGATCGACTTCGCTTCGACTACACGCACGGCGAGCGACTCACGGACGAGCAGCTCGAGGAGATCGAGGACCGCGTCAACGCCGTGATCATGACGGCGGAGCCCGTCGTCGCCCGCGTGCAGGCGCTCGAGAACGCTCGTCGCGATGGATTCGTCGCGATGTTCGGGGAGAAGTACGGCGCCGAAGTGCGAACCCTCTCCGTCGGCGAGTTCTCGAAGGAACTCTGCGGCGGCACGCACGTGCGCAACTCCGGCAACATCGGTGCGTTCCGCATCGTCGCCGACCAGGCGATCAGCGCGGGTACCCGACGGATCGAGGCGATCACCGGTCAACGAGCACTGGCTGCGGCACGACTCGAGCGTCACCAACTCGCCGGGATCGCGAACCTGCTCAAGGTTCCGGTCGACGAGGTGGGCGCGCGAGTCGGTGCGCTCGTCGACGAGTCGAAGAAACTGCGCAAGGAACTCGCCAAGGCGACCGCTGCCGACGTCGGCAAGGTCCTCGACGACCTGCTGGCCGCGGCCGTCGACCACGGTTCGTGGCGGTCCGTCGTGTTCGAGGCGAAGGGGCTCCAGATGAACGAGCTGCAGGATCTCTTGGCCCGGGCCAAGCAGAAGCTCGACCCGTTCGCGGGCGTGGTGTTCGTTCCGAACGACGGCGAGGTGCTCGTCGCGGCCGGAGTCACGAAGGACCTGACCGAGCGCGTGAACGCCGGCAACGTGGTCAAGGAGATCGCCGGCTTGCTCGGCGGCGGTGGCGGCGGACGAGCGGAAATGGCGCAGGGCAAGGGGCGAGATGCCTCGAAGCTGGCGGCGGCGAGGGAGCGCGCGGCAGCGATGCTGGCGGAGGGCGGATAATCGCCGATTCGGGCATTCTGCCTGATTGACTTGGATGAGGGCGGACGTAGAGTTCCGGCCTTCCGTTCGGCGACGCGCATCGCGTCGCGTCCCGTGGCGGCTCCGGGGGAGCGCGCCGCGACACTACGAGGTTCTCGGATATGGCAGTCCCCAAGCGGCGCATCAGTCGTTCCCGGCGTGGCAACCGCCGCGCCCACAATGCGAAGCCCGCACTCCAGCTCGTGGCGTGCAGCCACTGCGGCACGAACATCCGCCCGCACCACATCTGCCCACAGTGCGGCCACTACCGTGGCAAGCAAGTGACCGTCGGCGCTTCCGCCTGACGGGACGGCAAGTCCGTTGAGCACGATCGTTCTCGACGCGATGGGCGGCGACCACTCGGTCGACGCAGCCATCGACGGAGTCCTGCTGGCGCTGGAGCGCGGCCACGCGACACCCGACAGTGTAATCCTGACGGGGGACGAGGCCGTGATCCGACGTGCGTTGGCCGATCGCGGCAGCGATGCCGCGTTCCGGATCGTCCACGCCGAGGACGAACTCGGCGACATCAAGTCGCCCGTCGAGGCGATGCGTTCCCGACCGCGCAACAGCGTCGCGCTCGGCATCGGTCTCTTGCAGAGCGGTGAGGCCGGGGCGTTCGTCTCGGCGGGGAACACGGGCCTGGTCGTCGCGAGCGCCGTCCGCGGCTTGAAATGCCTCGAGGGGATCCGTCGTCCCGGAATCGCCGCGACGATCCATGGAGAGTCCGCACCGTTCACCGTCATCGACGTCGGCGCGAACCCGCAGCCGAAGCCACTCCACCTCCTGCACTACGCCATCATGGGATCGGCGTACTACCGTGAGGCGTTTGGCACCGAGCGGCCGCGAGTCGGGCTTCTGAACATCGGTTCCGAGGACTCGAAGGGCAATCCGCTGGCGATCGAGTCGTCGCAACTGCTGAAGCAGGCGCAGGCCAACTTCGAGTTCGTGGGCAACGTCGAGGGCGTCGACGTGTTCCGCGGCGTGTGTGACGTCGTCGTGAGCGATGGCTTCACCGGCAACGTCCTGCTGAAGGTCAGTGAGGGCACCGCCGAATACCTGATGCGGGCGTTCGCGGGGCTGCTCGCGGACGCGGAGGTCACTTCCGAGCGTCAGCGCACGATCCTGCAGAGCATGAACGCGCGCGTCGATTTCTCCGAGTACGGCGGCGCATTGTTGCTCGGGATCGAGGGGATCGTGACGATCTGCCACGGTCGTTCGAAGGGACCCGCGATCTGCAACGCAATCCGTGTTGCCTCGCAGGCGGTGGACGCGCATGTGAACCAGCACATCGTCGACGCGGCTCGCCAGGCATCCGCAGCGACCTGAGGAACCGATGGCTGAACTCATCGACGTAGGCATTGCGGGTATCGGCGCGTATGCACCGGAACGTCGACTGACGAACGCGGACATCGAGAAGCTCGTCGACACGACGGATGACTGGATCGTCCAGCGTACGGGAATCCACGAGCGTCGGATCGCCGCCGAGGACCAGG
>JAGQQZ010000516.1 GCA_020425915.1 Planctomycetota bacterium
CCTCTTCTCGGACTCGATCGCCGCGAACATCGCCTTCGCCGAACCGGACGCGTCGATGGAGAGGATCGAACGGGCGGCTCGCCTCGCCGGCGCCCACGCTTTCATCACGGAGCTGCCCCACGGCTACGACACCGAGATAGGTGAACGCGGCTTCTCGTTGTCGGGTGGGCAACGGCAACGGATCGCGATCGCCCGGGCGATCCTCGCCGATCCGCGCGTCCTGATCCTCGACGACGCGACCTCCGCGGTCGACCCGACGAAGGAACACGAGATCCGGGACGCACTCACCGAGGTGATGGCAGGGCGCACGACGATCGTGATCGCCCACCGCCCCGCCACGATCGCGCTCGCAGAACGAGTCGTTCTCGTCGACGAAGGTCGCATCGTCGCCGACGGCACCCACCAGAGCCTTCTCGTCGGCAGCGAGCGGTACCGGGAGGTGCTCGCGTCGGCGCAGGCACGGGAGGAACGTCGGCGTCACAGCGACCGCACCGGTGGTGAGACCGTCGAAATCGCGAGCGAATAGGACGAGTCGGTGGTCGGCCGATGATGTACAGCGCCGGTGTCGGGGAAGAGGATCGTCTCGACCGTGCCGCCGCGGGCCGGGTGATCCGGCGCGCGGCGAAGTTCCTGGCGCCTTATCGCAGTCAGGTCGCCGGTGCGGTCGCCATGGTCGTCGTGTCGACCGCCGCCGTCATCGCCGGCCCCTATCTCCTGCGCTTCGGGATCGACCGGGGGATCGTCGCCGGTTCCACATCGAACCTGAACCTCGCTGTCGCCGTGTACGTCGTCGTCGCGCTGATCGCGTACGCGTCGACCCGAACGCAGATCCTGCTCGTGTCACGAGCCGGGGAGGGGTTCCTGCGCGACCTGCGCGAACGGGTCTTCGACCACCTCCTCCGATTGTCGATGCCGTTCTACGACAGGGAGAAGGCCGGCGTCGTCGTGTCCCGCATGACATCGGACGTCGACTCTCTCCAGGAACTGGTCCAACTGGGACTCCTCCAGTTGGCGGCGAGCGTTCTGCTCATCGCCGGCTCGGTCGTGGTGCTCGCCGCTGTGTCCTGGCAACTCCTGCTGCTCTGCCTGATCCCGGTCCCCTTCGTCGTCGTGGCGTCGCTGAAGTTCCAACGCGACTCCAACGCCGCCTACCTGACTGTCCGCGACCGCATCGGGCTCACCCTTTCGATGCTCCAGGAGGGGATCAGCGGAGTCCGCGTCATCCAGGCCTATGGCCGCGAGGGAGTGCAGATCGAGAGGTTCGCGGCCCGCAACGACAGCCTCTACCGAGCACACATGCGCTCCGTCTGGGTGCAGTCCTGGTACCTGCCGGTCATCGAGGGGGCGTCGCTGCTGTGCACGGCGCTCGTCGTCGGAGTCGGCGGACGGATGGTGACCGAACACGACCTGACCGTCGGCACGGTCGCGATGTTCGTCCTCACTCTCGCCAACCTGTTCGAGCCGATCAACCAGCTCAGCCAGCTCTTCAACACCGTCCAGTCCTCGGGAGCCGCGCTGCACAAGCTGTTCGAACTCCTGGACACGCCGGCGGACCTGCCCGAGCCAACCGAGCCCGTGGCTCTGCCTCAGCGAGGCGCGCTGGCCGTGGAAGGGGTGTCGTTCTCCTACGCCGGCGGAGACCCGGTCCTGCGTGACATCGACCTCGTGCTGGCCGAGGGCGAGAAGCTCGCGCTCGTCGGTCCGACGGGCGCGGGCAAGTCCACGCTGGCGAAGCTCATGGCGCGCCTCTACGACCCGTCCAGCGGCCGTGTCACCTTCGCCGCGATCGACCTTCGGGCCGCGTCGGCGGCGGAGCTACGACGACGCATCACCGTCGTCCCCCAGGAAGGCTTCCTGTTCGCCGCGTCGCTGCTCGACAACATCAGGATCGGTGCGCCAGAGGCGTCCGAAGGCGATGTGCTCGCCGCGCTCGACGCACTCGGTCTGCGGGAGCGCTTCGAGGCGATGCCGGGCGGGTTGAGCCTGGAGGTCGCCGAGCGTGGATCGCGGTTGTCGGCCGGAGAGCGTCAACTCGTCTCGTTGGCGAGGGCTGCACTCGCCGATCCGGCGGTGCTCGTCCTCGACGAGGCGACGTCCTCGCTCGACCCTGGGACCGAAGCACTGGTGGAACGGGCACTCGAGCGACTCATGGCGGGCCGTTCCGTGATCGTCATCGCCCACCGGCTGTCCACGGCAGCCCGATCCGACCGCGTCGGAGTCGTGGCGGAGGGCGGGCTGGTCGAACTCGGGCCCCACGAGGAACTGATCGCAGCCGGGGGTCGGTACGCCGGCCTCTACGAGAGTTGGGTGGGCGGTCTCGCCGCGTCGTGACGCACCGACTCCCCGGTGCCCACCGTCAGCCGGCAGCGTGAGCGTCGGCCATCGACAGCACGTCGTCGAGGATCGCGACTCCGAGGCGCAGGTCCTCCTCGGCGGTGACGAGCGGGGGAGCGACGTGGATCCGGTTGAAGTGCGAGAAGACGAGGAGACCTCGCTTCTTCGCGGCCGCCACGACCTCTGCGATCGGGGCGGCCTGTGCCGGCGTCGGGTTGAACGGAACGAGAGGTTCCCTGGTCCCGCGGTCGGCGACCAGTTCCAACGCCCAGAACATCCCGAGTCCCCGCACCTCACCGATGCACGGATGCGAGTCGGCGAGCGTCTTCAGTTCCGGCCCCAGGACTTCCTCGCCGATCCGTCTCGACCGTTCGACGAGTCCTTCCTCCTCGAAGATGCGGATCGACGCGACCGCGCTGGCACAGCCGAGAATGTGGCCGGAATAGGTGAGGCCACCCGGATAGGCCGACGTCGCGAACGAAGCGGCAATGTCGGAACTGATGATCACCCCGCCGAGCGGCACGTAGCCACTGTTCACACCCTTCGCGAAGCAGATCAGGTCGGGGGTGACGCCCCAGCGGTCCACCGCGAACCACTCGCCGCATCGACCG
>JAGQQZ010000517.1 GCA_020425915.1 Planctomycetota bacterium
AGGTCGCAGAGATCCTCGAGATGCGGGCCGAGGCGTTGAAGATGGTCGTCTTCCGGGCACGCCGTCGGATCGCGAGCCGAATCGAACGAGCGTTCGCCGAGAGCTTCGGCGAGCTCGAGGCTGCCTGAGCGCGTGCATCACGGCTCGAGGCGTGCTTCACTCTCGGCATGCCCGAGTCCGTCGACCGACTGTTCGTCCACTGCCGCGAGCTGCTGCCGCTGACCGAGGGCCCCCCGACCGGCTCGCGACGCGGCGAATCGATGCAACGACTGGACGTCGTCGAGGACGGCGCGATCGCGGTCCGTGACGGGCGGATCGTCGCGACGGGAACGACGCAGGACATCCAGGGGCGGTACGAGTCGCGCGACGTCGTCGACCTCAGCGACTACGTGGTCATGCCCGGCTTCGTCGATTGCCACACGCACCCCGTGTTCGCATCCACGCGCGAGGGCGAGTTCCACATGCGGTGCGCCGGCGCGGACTACATGGCGATCGCGCAGGCCGGCGGCGGCATCCTGCGATCGGTGCGATCGGTACACGAGGCGACCGACGAGCACCTCCGGCAGATGGTGCGCAAGCACTACGACGGTTTCCTGGCGCACGGAACGACGACGATCGAAGCGAAGAGTGGCTACGGACTGACGACCGAGACGGAAGTGAAGAGCCTCGACGCACTCGGTGCGGTCGCGTGCGAACACCCGTTGACCGTGAGCCGGACCTTCCTCGGTGCACACGAAGTTCCGCCCGATTTTCGCGACCGACGCGACGCGTACGTCGACCTCGTCATCGAGGAGATGATGCCGGCCGTGAAGGGCAAGTGCACCTCGTGCGACGTGTTTGCCGAGCCGAAGGTGTTCGACCGCAAGCAGAGCGAGCGGATCCTGCGCGCCGCGATCGATCACGGCATGCGGCTCCGAATCCACGCCGACGAGATCGAGCCGATGGGGGGGGCGGAGCTCGCGGTCGAGCTCGGGGCCGACTCGGCGGACCACCTGCCGCGGATCTCGTTGGCCGGTCAGGACGCGCTCGCGAGTTCGGCCACGACGGCCGTCTTGCTGCCCGGCACGAGCTTCTACCTCGGCAAGCAGGCCCATGCACCAGCGCGCTCGATGATCGAGAAGGGCTGCGCGGTCGCGCTCGCCACCGATTTCAATCCGGGATCCTGCTACACCCAGTCGATCCCGCTGATCATCACGTTGGCCTGCGTGTTGCTCCACATGTCGGTCGAGGAGTGCGTCCACGCCGTGACGATCAACCCAGCGGCGTCGCTGCACCTCGACGAGGAGATCGGGACGCTGCACGTCGGCAAGCGCGCGGACTTCGTCGCCCTCGACCTGCCGAGCCATCGCGCGCTCGGCTACGCGTTCGGCGGCAACCCCGTCGTGATGACCGTCAAGGACGGCGAACCCGTCGTGACGAACGTCACCGAGCGCGGCTACGACACCGAGTGACGGTGTTCGTCAGCGGCGTTGGACGCCCGTGATCCGCACCGGAACGGTGAGTTCTTGTTGCGCGTCCGAGCCCGGGAACCGCAACACGCGAACGTCGACGGTCTCGCCGATCTCGTGCTTCTCGAGGATGCGGCCGATGTCGTCGTGCGAATTCACGGGCTCGCCCGCGATCGACAGGATGACGTCGCCCCAGACGGCGTTGCCGAGTCGATCGGCGGTGACTCCCCGGAGCCCGGCCTCGGCGGCACCGGTGTCCGGGAACACCTGTTCGATCATCGGGTGTCGATTGGCGCCGATCTGGACCGTGGCCTGGGCCGGCTTGATGCCGAGGACCGGTCGCTGCCCCTTGTCGCCCGAGATCAGCTGCGGGACGACGCGGTTGATCGCGTCGACCGGGACCGCGAAACCGATCCCTGCGCTCGCGCCGCTCGGGCTCTTGATCGCAGTGTTCATGCCGATGAGCCGTCCGGCCGAATCGAGCAGCGGACCGCCCGAGTTGCCCGGATTGATCGCCGCGTCGGTCTGGATGACGCCCTCGATCGGCGTCCCGATCACCGACTCCATGACGCGATCGAGCGCGCTGATGACACCGGTCGTCAAGGTGTGGTCGAGGCCGAACGGATTGCCGATCGCGAACACGGCCTGGCCGACCTGCAGGTCCTTCGACGTGCCGATCTCGATCGCCGTGAGATTCTTCGGCGGTTGCCGGAGCTTGACGACGGCGATGTCGAGCGAGGGATCCCAGTCGACGACGTCGGCCCAGGCCTCCTGCAGTCCGCGCAACGCGACGAGCACCTCGGTTCGCCCTTGGACGACGTGGAAGTTCGTGACGATGTAGCCGCGCTCGTCCCAGACGAATCCGGTTCCGGTGCCCTCGGGGACTTCGCGGACTCCGTACGCGGAACGCTGGTAGCCACCCGGCGCACGGATGTGGACGACCGATGGCGCGCACTTCTCGTTGATCGCGATCGCGGTCTTCTCGAACGACGCGAGTTCGCCGCGCGGGGTGATCTCCCGCGGCGCGGCTGCCTGGCGCAGCGCGCCGGGGAACATCCGCTCGTAGACCATGTATCCGGTCATGACGAACGCGGCGCCTGCGAGCGCGAGCGCGAGTCCCGCGCCGGGGCGCGGCCTGGTGTCGTACGGTGAGGTCATCGGAGCGTCGTTCGCTTGGGATAGGACAGGATCCGAAGCCTGTCCACTCTCAGACCGGATCCGGCCACAGTTCCTTCCACTGCGGCGTCACGGCGTCCTTCTGCGCTTGCAGTGCACGAAACGCATCCGGCGAGACCCGGACCCGCTCGAGCGCCGCTTCCGCGAGGGCCCGACCACAGGCCTCGACGACGTGCTCCGCGTCGAGTCCCTGGTAGCCGTAGACATGGGCGGGCGTTCCCGACTTGGAGAACTTCCGCACCGCGAGGCTGATCTGGCGCGTGCCGACGATCGACCCGATGTTGTCGAGCAGCCCTTCCTCGCCGTCGTGGACGCTGACGATCGGTACGCGTCGCCCCGCGAGGTCGATCGCATCCAGGCGGTCCAACGGCGTCGCGTCGGTCGGGGCGAGGTGGAGCGCTCCGTCGATCCGCAGGTTCTCGCGCAAGTGGCGATAGCCGTCGGCGTGTCCGAGCAGGCCGCAGACGAGGTCCGGCGACGACGCCACGATCACGTTGGCGTAGATGCCGCGCGCGAGCAGCTGCTGGCTCGCGTCGATGACTTCGGGTGCGAGCGCGCCCATCGTGACGATCGTGACCACGTTCTCGCCCGGTCGATAGCCGCGGTAGCCGGCGAAGTCGATCAGGTAGTAGCCGCCGCGTAGCACGTCGTGGCGCAGCGTCGCGAGGATCTCGGCATCGGATCGGGCCGGGACCTCGCCCTCGAACAACCCGCCCTCGCCGGCGTTCGCGCTGAGTTCGGCATCGTCGGGGATGCCGTCCTTGAAACGGACCTGGCGTCGCAGGTTCGTCAGCAGCGCCTTCTGATCGATCGCCCGCGTCACGGCACGGATCAGGACACCGCTGCGGTCCTGGTTCTCGCCCTTGAAGTGGCGCCGGATCGCGTCGCACAGGATCCAGTCGAGTTCGATCGCGTAGGACGGCTCCCACGTGATCAGGTTCGGCATCTGGATGTCGCTCTTCCAGCTGTGCTGGGCGCCTTCCGGGGCGAGCGAGACGCCCGACGGCGTGCCGACGAGCACGAAACCCGATCGCCAGTAGAGGTTGTAGTAGAGCTGGTCGAGCGCGCGTTTGATGAAGAAGTCGTAGACCGTCATCATCGGCAGGAACGGCACGCCCGTGAACTTGCCCATCTTGCCGAAGGAGCCCGCCGCCGACATGCAGTTGGCCTCGGCGATCTCGAAGCGGATGTGGCGACTCCACGCCTCGTCGGTCGGCGCGAGCAGCGGGCGCAGGCGTTCCCGCGCTTCGAGCTTGCGCTCCCAGTCCGTCTCCGACTCCGGGCCGAACACCTTCTCGTCCATCGCCGGGTTGATGTTCGTGCTCGTGCCGACGTCGGGCGCCATCGTCAGGATCAGGTCGGCGATCGCGTTCCAGCGCGCTTCGTCACCGCTCAGGTCCTTGCCCGCCGGCTTGCCGGCGGCGGCGAGTTCGTCGCGCACACCGATCCGCACGAGCTTCGCCGCGAGTTGACCCCACATCCACTGGGTGTGGGCGATCGGCACGAGCTTCAGGTTGATGTCGAGGCTCTCCGGCAGGTCGCCGACACCCTCGATCGCCTCCCCGACGGTCTGCAGATTCTGCCGGGCGAGTTCGTCCTGGGCTTCGATCCCGGAGCGCAGGAACTGACCGCGGGCGGCCAGGTAGGCGCCTTCCTCGCTGTCCTTGTCGAACAGCTCGTACGGCGTGTCCATCGACAGCCCGCAGAACTCGAGCAGGTCCTCCGTCTCGTCGGCGTCCGGGATCGCGGAGTGATTGCCCGTCGCGGCGACGCACTGCAGCCGATTCCCCTTCAGTGTGTGCGCGATGATGATGCAGGGGGTCTGCGCGTCCTCCTTGCTCGACTCGAGGGCCTCGACGAGCAGGTCGAGGTCGTGTCCGCCGAGGTCGAAGAACACCCGCAGCATCTCCTCGTCGTCGAGGCTGTCGACGAGGCTCTTGCACTTCGGTTCGGCGAGCGACAGCGCTTCGCGGATCAACTTCGGGTCCTTCTTCCAGGCCAGGGTCTGGAAGTGGTAGTCGGTGAGCTCGTGCTCGAGCGCGTGACGCAGCGAGGCGCCACCCGACTTCTTGAACGTCGCCTGTCGCACGGAGCCGTGCATGAGCTGGATGACGCGCCAGCCATTTGCCTCACAGGTCCGCTCGATCCGTGCCGCATCGGTCCCGTCGAGCCCGCGCTTGTTGGGGATTCGCGTGCCGTCTAGGCTCTGGCGGTTGTAGTCGACGATCCAAGTGACGTTGCCGAGTTCTCGTTCGGCGGCCTCGGGCAGCACCTCCATCAGCGAGCCCTCGCGGAACTCGGAGTCGCCCATCAGCGACCAGAAGTGCGGCTGTTCGAGTCGCCAACCGTGGGCGTTCGCGTACTGGTGGGCGAGCGCGAGGTAGACCGAGTTGACCGGCGGGATCCCGACCGAGCCCGACGGTAGGAACCGGAAGGAGTCCGGGTCGCTCTCCGCGTGGTACGACTGGAACACGGGCGCGCCGTCGTGCGAGAACGACCGGAGCCGGTCCATGACCGCCCGGCTGTCGTCGGCGTCGAACCAGGTGCCGTCCGGGTGCCGGAACAGCCCGAGCAGGTGGTGCAGGGTGTGGTCGACTGGCGAGGCGTGTGGCTTGCAGCACACGAAGTCGTCCGGATCGCGCACGACCAGGTGCAGCGCGGCGAGGATCTCGAGACTCGAAGCGCAGGCGGCGGGATGGCCCCCGACCTTCGGATCGCCCGGTTGCTCGTCGTCCCGGTGGTTGGCCCGGTAGATCATCGCGACCATCTGTGCGAGTGCGCGCCGCGTGATATTGCTCAGGACCTGC
The DNA here is from genome assembly GCA_020425915.1 of Planctomycetota bacterium. GTDB lineage: Bacteria > Planctomycetota > UBA1135 > UBA1135 > UBA2386 > JAGQQZ01. The sequence continues at coordinate 5,432 of JAGQQZ010000517.1, forward strand.
GTGTCTTGCGTCA
>JAGQQZ010000518.1 GCA_020425915.1 Planctomycetota bacterium
CATCGTCTCGGGCGGCATCGTGGTGGTCCTGTTGCAGTGGAAGCGGCCGTTGCACGAGGGTGTCGAACGGATCGAGAAAACCGACCTGCGAGCCGTGATGCGGCTCGCGCTGATCGGTCTGATCGTGCTGCCCTTGATGCCGGACGTGAGCTACGGGCCGTACGGCGTCGTCAATCCGTTCGACATCTGGCTGATCGTCGTGCTGGTCTGCGGGATCAGCCTGGGCGCGTATCTCGCGGAAAGGTTCCTCGGCGGTGGTACGGGCGTGCTCGTCAGTGGGATCCTCGGTGGTCTGATCTCGAGCACCGCGACGAGCGTCAGTCATGCGCGTTTCAGTCGGCGGTCACCGGCGGCAGCCGGCAGCTCGGCCGCGATCATCGCGATCGCTTCGACCGTCGTGTTCGTGCGGATCTTCGCGGAGGTCGCGGTCGTGCAACCACAGCTCGTGCTGCCGATGGCGCCGCAGCTCGGCGCGATGACCGCGCTGATGGCGATCGTCTCGGCCTGGTTGTTCTGGCGAGGCGCTCACGTGGCGGCGCGGGTCGACGTGTCGGGCGATCCGCTCGAGCTGCGTTCGGCCGTCGCGTTCGGACTGCTCTACGTGCTCGTGCTGCTGGGAGTCGCGGCCGTGCGAGAGCACTTCGGGGAAGGTGCGCTGTACACCGTCGCGGCGATCTCCGGATTGACCGACGTCGATGCGATCACCCTCTCGACCGCGCAGATGATCGGCGAGTCGAGGATCGATCTGGACACCGGCTGGCGGATGATCGTGATCGGCGCGATCGCCAACCTCGGATTCAAGGCGGGGATCGTCGCCACGCTCGGCGATCGGCGCATGAAACACCTCGTCGGGATCGGGTTCGGCGTCGCGATCGCGGGCGGACTCGCGCTCGTCCTGCTGTGGCCGTCGACGGGATCGTGAGCTGGAACGCCGCGGTGTCCTGAACGCAAAGACGTCGCGAACTTCGGCTCCGATCCCATCGCGCACTTGCACGAGTAGGCTTCCGCGCTGCACGATCCATGCGCAGCATGCAAGAGCTCACGTGGATCGGCGTCGTGGTCTGTCTCCTACACTCGGCGACGTTCTCCGGTCTGAATCTCGCGTTGTTCGGCCTGAGCCGACTGCAGCTCGAAGTCGAGGCCGACGGTGGCAACGCCGCGGCGAAGCGAGTCATCGCGTTCCGGCGAGACTCCAACTTCCTGCTGACGACGATCCTCTGGGGCAACGTCGCCGCGAACTGTCTGTTGACGCTGCTGACCGACTCGCTGATCGCGGGGGTCTACGCGTTCCTGTTCTCGACCTTCGGGATCACGTTCTTCGGCGAGATCCTGCCGCAGGCGTGGTTCTCGCGCAACGCGCTGCGGATGGGAGCGATGCTCGCGCCGGTGTTGCGGTTCTACCAGTTCGTGCTGTGGCCGGTCGCCAAGCCGTCGGCGTGGTTCCTCGACTGGTGGCTCGGCAGGGAAGGGATCGCGTACCTACGGGAACGCGATCTCCGCCGCGTGATCGCCAAGCACATGGAGGCCGAGGAAGCCGACCTGGAGATCGCCGAGGGACGCGGCCTGCTCAACTTCCTCGCGCTCGACGATCGACCGATCGGTCGTGAGGGTGAGCCCGTGGATCCTGATTCGATCATCGCGCTTCCGGTGCAGGTCGACCTGCCGGTGATCCCGCAGTGCGTCGGCACCGCGGAGGATCCGTTCATCCAGAAGGTCGCGAGCTCGGGGAAGAAGTGGGTGATCCTCTGCAACGAGGCCAATGGAGATCCGTTGCTGGTCCTCAACTCGGACGAGTTCCTGCGCGGTAGCTTCCTCGGTGGTCCTGAGTTCCACCCCTATCAGTGCTGCCACCGGCCGGTCGTCGTCGAGAACCCCGGCGTCACGGTTGGCGAAGTGCTCCGTAGACTCCGAGTGGATTCGCAGTCGCCCGAGGACGACGTGATCGATCTCGACCTGATCCTGCTGTGGCACCCGGAACAGCGCAGGGTCATCACGGGTGCCGACCTGCTGGGATTCCTCATGCGTGGGATCGTGCCCGTCGTGAGTTGAGCACGACGTCGCAGCGGGTAGGGCTCAGTACGGAATGACGAGCGTGTCGAGCTCCGGCACCGCGCCGCTCGTCGGATCACCGACGAGTTCGACGCGGAACTGCACGAACGGATGGCCGTCGGCCACGTCCACGCTCGACGACCACGCGGTCGCGCCCGATCCTGTCGCGTCCTGGGCGCCGCGATACTCGACCTGGATCGAGGTTCCCGGCGGCGTGACCGAGCCGAGCAGCGGTGTGCGGTAGTCCGCGCTGGGTGCGCCGGGGCGCCAGGGTGAGGTGGCGACGGTCTTCACGCGCACGAACTCGATCTCGTAGTCGTACATGACGTTGTCGCCCGTTCCCGATGTCGTCGTGTTGGGGTCGAGCGGCGCGGCCGGTGTGCCGTCTGCGTGGACGCGGGCGAACGGTGTCGGCGCAGAGAACGCCATGATCCGCACGACCTGCCCGTTCTGCGCCGGAGCCGGGACCGCGTTGGGCGAGGTGCGGATGTCGATCAGCAGGCTGTCTCGTCCGTTGTAGGCGAACGCGGACTGCGGCGTGGGATAGTCGACGTAACCGTTGGCGCGCACGGCACCGGGTTGCACCGAGTACGGGCCGCTGTAGACGTTGATGGGCGTCGAACCGATCGAGACGTTCAGCGCGTAGCTCGGATCGAGTCCGGAGTTCGGGGAGGCAGGAAACGCGCTGAACGGATCGATCGTGAAGTCGGGTGCGGCGTCGCTGTGCTCCAGGTCGATCTCGCAGTGATCGAAGTTCTGTGCGGTCA
>JAGQQZ010000041.1 GCA_020425915.1 Planctomycetota bacterium
GGTGACCGCGGCCTCCAAGGCCGCGCGCATCGCGATCGCGTGCTCCGGATTCGCCGTGCTCGGCCTCGAACTCTGGATGCCGCGTCGGCTCGTGTTCGCACTCGGTTCCTTCTTGCCGACGATCGTCGGCTCGCTCGTCGGTGTGCTCTGCGGCCTCGCGATCGGAAGCGCGCTGGTCGATCTCGCCTGGGTGCGGCGACGCGCCCTTGCGGGACGCACCGTGGCCGCGATCGCGACGTTCGGGGTCGCCGCGTCGATTCTCGGCACCGAAGTCGCGATCCCTTGGCTCGCCGACCTGAAGCTGTCGACCTACGCGAGCCGCCTCGTTGCTGCGAGCGTCGCGCCGTGCGTCCTGCTCCTGCCGGCGACCGTGCCTCTCGGCATGATCCTGCCGCTCGAACTCGAACATGCTGCCCGCTGCGCCCGCGTTGCCCGGGTATCCGGGCGCGACGCCGGACTCGCGTTCTTCGTGTTCTCGATCGGCGCACTCGGAGGAGCGGTGGTGCTTCCCTTCGTGTTCGGCGTACCCGGCGCTCTCGTGGTCCTGCCCGCGATCGCGATCTTGCCGCTGGCGCTCTACGGCATGCTCGCGCCGGGCCGGCACACCGAGGGTGCGTCGGGCACGGTTCAGCGCGCGTTGGCGATCATAGCGTTCTGCGCCTTGCCGCTGGCGTTCATGCCCTTCGTGATGCGTCCGGCACTCGACGGCGCGCGCAACTTCGATAGGTCGACGAAGCGCGTGCTTCGGCAGGAGAGCGATCGCATCACGACCGCGAGTGTGGCCCTCGATCTCGCGCGCAGCGAGTTCGTGCTCTACACCGACGAGTTCTCGGCAGCAGGCGGCGACCGCAGTGGATACATGCGGGCGCTCGGCCTTCTCGCGGAGCGCTTTGCAGGGGAACGCGGTGATCGCGTCGTGATCTGCCTCGGCACCGGGACCACCGCGGCGACGCTCGCGCGGGCATCGGCGGGCGCGACGGTCGACATCGTCGAGATCTCGCCCGCGGTGTTGCGCGTTTCGGATGCGTTCGTGACGCAGCACGAAGCATGGTCGAAGTCGGCGCGCGTGCACGTCACCGATGGCCGGCACTTCGTCGAATGCGCCGAGCCCGAAAGCCTGGCCGCGCTGACGCTCGAACCACTGCTTCCGCAAGCCCCGGGCAGCGTGCACCTCTACAGCGTCGAGTTCTATCGCGCGGTGTTCCGTGCGCTGCGTGAGGATGGAGTCTGCGTGCAGTGGTTGCCGACGCACGCTCTCGACCCCGAGGCATTCGCAGCGCTGCTCGCGAGCTTCTGCGACGTGTTCGGGGAGGTTCGCTGCTGGCTCTTCGACGAGAGTACGTTGATTGCAGGCGGCAAGCGCCCACTGACGACCAAGCAGCTTCCGTCCGCGAGCGATCTCGACTCTTGGATCTGCGGCACCGTGAGCGATGTCGACTGGAACCTCGCGGAGCTGCCGCGTAGCGCCGTCGATGCCGTCGTGGGTACGACGGGCGAGCGTGTCGTGGATGATCGTCCGTTCCTCGAACGGCGCGCCTTCGCGCCCGGAGTCGAGGTCCTCGGATGGTTGCCGGCGACGCTCGAACGTTTCGCAGCCGCGATGGGAAAAGCGCGCGACACGCTCGAGATCGCGCGTCAAGCGCGTATCCAGGCTCGCGTTGCCCTCGCGCGTGCCGTGCTCGATCCTGGCCAGCTCGATGTCGCGTACGCGCGCATTCGCGATGCGATGCGCCTCGTTCCCGATTCGTTGTTGCTCGATCGGGAGGCTGCACGCATCCGTGCCGCGATTGGCGATCGCCAAGGCTTGGTCGCGCTCGCCAAGGGAGCATTCGGCACCGCGGCGTCGGCGTTCGAACGTGCGATCGAGGACGGCGGCGCCAACGCACTGCGTGAGGCCGGTCTCGTCGCGTGCGACGCGGAGACGGGGCGTGTCGAAGCAGCGATCGCTCGTATCGAGCGGCTACGTGCCCTGGGCATCGACGTGAGGTCGCTGCCCTCGGTCGTCGCGCGACGGGATCGAGGGTTTGCGCGTCTCTTCGACGATGCACGTCTCGAGCCGGCGTTTTCCGCACCGAGAATCGACCCATCCGTCGATCACGCCGTTCCGGATCCGCGTCGCCTCGCGTCCGCGCTGGAGCGCGGCGAGGCATGGGCCGAGGACTTCGTGCGCCACCGCCCGATCGAGGCGCGCTTCCGCCTCGCCGAATCCGACCTCAGCCTCGAACTCGCCGATCGCGTCGTGCCGCTCTTCGAGACGCGTCTCCTGGCGCGAATGGAGCCGTGGGTGCGCGTCGATCCAGCGCGTCGCTTGCCACTGCTGGCTCGGCGCGTCCCGAAGCGGCGCCCGAAGCCGCAGTGGTGGCGCGACGACGATGCGGCATTGGACGCCTGGAAGCGCGCCTCGGAACAGGCGGTATCCAGTACCGCATGGCAAGAGGTCGTCCGACGTTATGGACTCGAGGGTGACGAGGCCATCGAGCCAAGGACGGAAGCCGATCGACTACGGCGTGCAGCGGTTCTCGCGCAGCGATTCTCCGGGCGCTGACGCGCTGCGAACGAATCGACGACGCTCCCGTCCCAAGGCGAGGATCGCGCCTCGCTCCGGGATCGTCTCGATCTTCGTCGATATCCCTTCGATGAAGTGCAGTCGTCTCGTCATCCCGCTGCTGGGTGTTTGCCTCGCGGCGTGCAGTGGTGCCGTCGATGGCTTGCTCGCGCCGGAGCTTGCCGGTTCTGCTGCCCTCAGCGACGGCGTGGTCGGGACTGCGTACGACGTGACGATCGCGGCCAAAGGGACTGCTCCGATCGTCATGATCGTGTCGAGCGGCACGCTTCCGCCGGGACTCACGATGGGGCAGGACGGCCGCATCTCGGGCACGCCGACGGCACAGGCGGCGTCGTCCTTTTCGGTCACGGCGACGAACCCTGTAGGCAGTGTCACGGTCACGCGCACGATCGACGTCTTCGTGCTTCCTTCGATCACGGGACCAGTTTCGCCGCTTCCGGATGCAACGGTTGGACAGCCGTACACGCGCACGGTCACCGCAACGGGTTCGTCCCCGATTTCGTACTCCGTGCACTCGGGCTCGTTGCCTGCGGGACTGACCCTCGTCGCGGCGACCGGCGTGATCTCCGGTACGCCCACGGGACCTGGAACGGCGACGTTCCAAGTCGCGGCGACGAACGCGATCGGCCGCGATACCCGCGCCTACACCCTCGACGTGTTGGCAACGCCGACCGGGCCGACGATCACGGCGCCTTCGGTGTTCCCCGACGCGCGCATCGGGTGGCCGTACGTGCAAGGAATCACGGCGACGGGCACGACGCCGATCACGTGGTCGATCTCTGCGGGGAGTTTGCCAGCAGGATTCACGCTCGACGGAACGACGGGCATCGTTGCCGGTATCGCGACCGGACTCGAGACCGCGAACTTCACCGTCACCGCAACCAACGCCTACGGAACGGACAGTCACGCGTACTCGATCCAAACGACGCACCAACCGATCTTGGCGTCCCTCTCGCCGAGTTCGGGCGTGGCGGGTGGAACGATCACGCTCCTCGGCGCCGGTTTCTCGACAACCCCTGCGTCCAATATCGTGACGTTCGATGCGACTGCGGCGGTCGTCCTGCAGGCCACGGCGAATGCGCTGACGGTCGAAGTGCCGAGCGGGCTCGCGGCGTCCAGCGAAGTGCGGGTGACGATCGGGGGCAACGCGTCGGCCACGAAGACCTTCACGCTCGATACGACGAGCGTGGTCTTCGTCGATGCGTCGGCAACGGGCGGCAACGACGGCTCGAGCTGGAGCGATGCCTACACGACGCTCCAAACTGCTCTCGCCTCGGCGACGTCTACCGACGACATCTGGGTCGCTGCCGGCACCTACACGCCGGGCACTGCCGTGACGGACTACTTCGCCATGGTCGGGGATCACGTGTACGGAGGGTTCGCGGGCAGCGAAGCACTGCGTTCCCAGCGGGACATCGTGTCTCACAAGACGATTCTCTCGGGAGACATCAACGCGGACAGCGTCGGGTTCACGAACACGAGTGACAATACGCAGCACGTCGTGCGGATCGGGAGCACGGGCAACGTTCTCGACGGGGTCCACGTCGTCCACGCCTACGACGCGTCCGGCATCGGTGGCGGCATCGTCGCGATGGCGGCGGCAAGCGGGACGTTGTCGGACGTCACCTGCACGACGAACCTCGCGGACTACGGCGGTGGACTGACCGTCGAAGGCGCGACGATCGTCGCCGAGCGTTGTGTCTTCCACGGGAACCGGGCGAACACGTTCGGTGGCGGACTCCGGGTCGCCGACCAGTCGACGTTCGCGGGCAGCCTGACGATGCGTGCCTGTGTCGTCGCCGACAATCAGGCGGCAGGCGGTGGCGGGCTCGACTGTCGTCTGGGTGGAGTCACGACCATCGAAAACACGGTCATCGCAGGCAATGTCGCGACGGGTAACGGCGGTGGAATCCTCGATCAAGGTGGTGGTGTCGACGTCATCGCGTCGACGATCGTCTCCAACGCTGCGGCAACGGGAGGCGGCTGGTATCGCACGCTCAACTCCGCCATTCGCATCGACAACTCGATCTTCTGGAACAACACCGCGTCGACCGCGAATCCCGACATCTACTCGGATGGCACGACGACGTTCGATCATTGTGTCGTGGTCGCCTCCAGTGTCGGCGGCGCAGGAGTCAACTACCGCGATTGTTTGACGGCGGATCCGCTCTTCTCGCTTCTGGCTGACCCGGACGGACCGGACGATCGGTACCTCACTTCGGACGACGGCTTGCAGCTGCAGACCGGGAGCTCGGCGATCGATACCGCGGACACGCTCGGACCGACGACGGACATCCTCGGAATCGCACGGCCGCAGGGGGCGGCGTACGACATCGGAGCCTACGAGAAGCAGTAGGGCGGGCGTTGACGATGTATCCGGGCTAGCCGCGTGTTGAAAAACTCAGGCAGGCACCGAGCGGGCACCTTCACCGCCCCGGCAGCTCCCGAAAGCCTCGCCGAA
>JAGQQZ010000519.1 GCA_020425915.1 Planctomycetota bacterium
GAGGCCGTTCGACGCCGACCACGAACCGGTCGCGCCGGGATCGCCGAGGACCCACGCCTGCCAGAACAGGCTCAGCCCCTCGAGCTGCGGGATCCACGGCAACGGCAGCGGCAGGTGGAACCCACCGGCCGGATCGAGCGTGAGTTGCGTCGTGCCGGCGGTCTGCACGAGGATCGTCCCGCCATCGAACGGCACCGACGCCGGGTTCGGTCCGTTGAGGAGCAGCGTGAACGCGCTCGGCCAACCGTTCGCGAGGTCGAGGTCCATGACCGCACCGATCGTCGGCGTCGTCGCAGACAGGACCGGGATGCCGTTCGTGCCGGGCTTGCCGGTGCCGTACTGGACGGCCTGCGCGCTGCACGCGGCGGCGTCGATCGAGAAGTTCGCGTCGCTCTCGTCCGAACCGGAACGGCCACCCGGATCGTGGGCGACCACGCGAACGCGGCCGAGCGTCGTGCAGGTCGTCGGGACCGTCCACGCGTACTTGCCGTTCTGCGCCAGCCCGGTCACGATCGACGAATAGGTCAGACCGCCGTCGTTCGAGAACTCGAGGTCGACCGAATCGACCGCGTTGTTGTCGTCGGAGATCCAGGAGACTTCGACGACCGAGCCCGGCGCGAAGTCCTCCCCGCCGTTCGGCGTGCGCAGGTAGGCCGTCGGATCCAGGCCTCCCTTGTGCTCGGGAACGTGCATGACGATGCAGTGCATGACGCCGGCCGCGGTGACGATGTCCTGGCACGGCACCTGCACGATCGTCTTCGTCGGCAGCGCGGCCTGCCAGGTCGCGAGCGCCGACGCGTTCGACGCCGCGGCGGTCGATTGCGTGTAGGACGGGATCAGCACGAGGTCGTTGCACATCACGACGTTCGTGAACGTGTAGTGGGTCCCGGCGACGCTGTAGGCCGGGACGCGGTGCACCGTGAAGCCCTCCGCGGCCATCGAGATCGCGGCGCCGTCACAGATGTTGTCCTGCGTCGAACCGGGATTGTTGGGCCAGTCGCTGATGACGACCGCGTTGTCGGCGATGACCTGCATCCACATGTCGATGTGCTGGGTCGCGTCGACCGACTGCGGGAACGGCGTGTAGAGCGTGACGTCGAGGTTCTGGTAGTCCGACCAGCGCTGCAGGATCTGCGCTTCGCTCAGGCTCGGGTTCTCGTTGTTGATCAACCGCGTCGCGCGGCCGCGGCCGAGCGCGTCGAGGTGGAAGTTCCCCCCGCCATGGATCAGCCCGACGTTGTACAGCTCGTGGCCGAAGTAGTTGGCGAAGCCGACCGGGAACGCGTTGTCCAACGTCCGGCTCAGGATGTTGTAGGTGTGGTCGATGATGACGCGACAGTCGCCCTCGTAGCAGTAGCGCGTGCCGTAGTCGCGCATCCAGATCGAGTCCGTCGCACGCACGACGTACTTCATCTTGCTCTGCACGACTCCACCGCTGTTGAAGTGCGGCTTGGCCGTGAGGTCACGCTCACTCGCGCTGTCGCACGCGACGTAGACGCGTGCGTTGCCGATCGTCGTGATGTTCGCGGCCATCGTGACGAGGATGTTCTTCCAGGACTGCGGGCCTTCGTACGCGACCACGATGCCATCCATCGGCTCGTACTCGGCGACGCAGTGCAGCGGGCCGGTCGGCACCGAGAACGTGGTGCTCGGCGTGATGGAAGAGCCGGTGAACGCCTGCTCGACGGTCGTCGCGTAGCGCGGGACGGCAACGCCTTCCGAGTAGTCCTGTTGGGCAGAGAGAGTGGTGAGGGTCGACGCGAGGAGGAGACTCGCGAGGGCGAGGATGCGCATGTCGTCGGTGGAAGCCGGGGTGGAGGGATGGGAGCAGGGGGGAACCGTGGGTTTTAGCAGAATTCGCGACCGCAGGCCCGCCGGAAGGGCCCCGGCGTCCGATCTCGCGAGCCCGGCCGCCCGTCTCCCGCCCGCCCCGATCGCCGCTATGCTCCCGGGCATGTCGCGTGACGAACTCGTACGGTCCTTGCGGGCCGCTCTGGCCGCCAGTCCGGAGAACGTGGACCTGAGACGCCACTTGTCCGACGTCCTCCTCCAAGTCGGCCGAGCCGGTGAGGCCCTCGAGGTCCTACGCGAGGCACTGCAACTCGCACCGAACGACTCCGACATCAAGCTGTCACTCGCGCGCACCTATCGACTGAACGGCAAGACCTCGGCGGCCATGGTGATCCTCGAGGAGATGATCCGGCTCGACGAGGCATCGGCGGCCGCGCGGGTCGAGCGCGCTCGCGGCCTGTTCGCCGAAGGTGCGGTCGAGGACGCCGTGCGCGAGTACCGTCGCGCACTCGACGAGGACCCGGACGCGGCTGACCAGGAGTTCGGCGAACGGTTGGGCATCACCTCGAGCGATGCCGACGACCTGGACGACCTCGACCGTCCGATCGACGGTCGACAGCGCATCAGCGACGCGGGCGCCGACGACGCGGTCGACATCGCACCGACGCGGTCCGACATCGACTTCGGCGACGTCGGCGGGATGGCGGACCTGAAGCGCGACATCCAGCGCAAGATCATCCAACCGCTCAAGCACCCGGAGTTGTACGCCGCCTACGGCAAGAAGATCGGTGGCGGGATCCTGCTCTACGGCCCTCCCGGATGCGGCAAGACGCACATCGCGCGCGCGACGGCCGGCGAGATCGACGCCAACTTCCTGTCGATCGGTATCCACGAGGTGCTCGACATGTGGGTCGGTCGTAGCGAACGTAACC
>JAGQQZ010000520.1 GCA_020425915.1 Planctomycetota bacterium
CACCGACCAGCTGTCGTCCGGACTGCCGTCGTTGACGAAGATGATCTCGTGCGGCATCGGGTTCGCCGCGAAGAACGCATCCAGCCGAGCCAGTGTCTTCGGCAGGATCTTCTCGGATCGGTAGACCGGGATGACGATCGAGAGCAGTTCGTCCCCGGCCCCTTCCGTCATCGACCCTGCCCTGCGAAGTACGATTCGATGCCGTCGACGACGCGCTGCTGGTCCGCCGGCGTGATGTCGTAGAACAACGGCAGGCGCAGGAGCCGCTTCGAGCAGTCCTCGGTCACGGGCAGGTCACCCGCCGCATAGCCGAGCTTGTTGCCCATCGGCGAATCGTGCAGCGGCAGGTAGTGGAACACCGCTCGAACGCCCAGCGTGCGCAGGTGTGTGATCATCTCGTCGCGCGTGTCCCCGTCCTGGAACAGCACGTAGAACATGTGGTAGTTGCTCTGGCAGTGCTCGGGCACGATCGGGCGGCGGAGCAGTCCGCGCGTCTCGAACGACTCGAGCAGCTCGTAGTACGTCTCCCAGATCTTGCGCCGGCGTTGCGCGATCTCTTCGAGCAGTTCGATCTGCGCGTAGAGGAACGCACACGCGATCTCGGTCGGCACGTAGGAACTGCCGACGTCGACCCAGGTGTACTTGTCCACCTCACCGCGGAAGAACTTCGAACGGTTCGTCCCCTTGTCGCGGATGATCTCGGCCCGCTCCATGAACGACGCATCGTTGATGCAGAGCGCGCCGCCCTCGCCGCAGGTGTAGTTCTTGGTCTCGTGGAAGCTGTACGTGCCGAGCTCACCGATCGAGCCGAGAGCGCGCCCCTTGTAGTAGGCGTGGACGCCTTGCGCCGCGTCCTCGACCACCGCCACGCCACGGCGCCTGCCGATCTCGCAGATCGTGTCCATTTCGGCGGACACGCCGGCGTAGTGGACCGGCAACACCGCCTTCGTGTTGTCGGTGATCAACCCCTCGACCAGGGTCTCGTCCATGTTCAGCGTGTCGGGACGCACGTCGGCGAACACCGGCTTCGCCCCGCGCTGCACGATCGCATTCGCGGTCGAGACGAACGTGAACGACGGCACGATGACCTCGTCGCCCGGCCCGACGTCGAGCAGCATCATCGCCATCTCGAGCGCGGCCGTGCACGACGGTGTCATCAGCACCTTGTGGATCCCGAACCGCTGCTGGAACTCACGGCTGCACTCGCGCGTGAAGTGTCCGTCTCCGGCGATGTTGCCGAGCGTGACGGCACGGGCCACGTAGAACAGTTCTTTGCCGGCGATGAACGGGCGGTTGAAGGGAATCTCTGCGGTCATGGGAGTGGACGGACGCTAACGCTTCCCCCGCACCTCCGCCAGTCCGATGAGGGGGGCCAGCAGTCGAGAACGCCGGAGGTCGCGACGGCACCGAACGCTCGTCTGCGGGGGGCTCGGTGCCTGCCCGCGAGACCCCGGCGGGCATCGCCGTCAGTCGACTCGCGGCAGCCCGAGCGGTGCGACGACGATGTCACCGACGTATTCACGCGCGGCATCGGCGACCAGTCCGAGCTTCGGCGCTTCGAACGTCACAGTCACGTCGGCGCGGCAGGTCGGGCCGAGCGGCCGACCCGTGTCACCGTGCAGCCCACTCGGGATGTCGACCGCGAGCTTCGGGCCGTCGGCCGCGTTGAACGCCTCGACCCACTCGGCGGCGCGCCCCGCCAGCGCACGCGTCAGGCCGGTCCCGAACATCGCGTCGATCCAGACCGCGTCGCGATCTCGCGACAGGTCGGCAGCACCGCCGATCTCGATCGGCACACCGGCGGCCCGCAGGATCGCGAACTGCAGCGCGGCGTCCGGAGCACGGTCGGGGTCCGGCTCGGCGAGGAGGAGCACACGCGCGCGGGGTCCCAGGTGACGCGCCGCCGCCAGACCATCGCCACCGTTGTTGCCGGGACCACACAGGACGACGAAGCGATCGCCGAGCGTCCGGGCTCGCTCGGCGACGGCGCGGGACGCGTTCTCCATGAGCAGGATCGACGGCATGCCGAGCCGATCGACCGCGTCTCGGTCGATCGCACGTGCCTGTTCGACGGAGATCGGGTGCTCGCTCATGCGCGCCGTTCGAACGAATGGCAGTTCGCGATGTGGACCTCGTTCTTGAACGTCTCACGACCGGCGAAATGACACATCACACCGTCGTCGAACGTCGCACCGCAGTGCCGACAATCCCCGCACGGGAACCCCGCCGTCGAGCGCCCGCCGCCGGTCAGACCCGAGCCGATCACGACCCGGTAGACGAACCAGACGAGGGCCGTCAGGACGGCGATTCGCAACACCAAGACCACGCACGGATTCTACCGATTCCGCTCCGCCCGTGAGCGTGTTCCCGCCGCGTCACTCGGCGCGCACCGCCCGGCGCGCGCGTTCGAGCAACTCGAAGTCGGCGATCGGATCGAGCGCACGGAAGTCGAGGGCGCCGCTCTGGCGCACGCCGAGCAGTTCGCCGGCGCCGCGCAGCCTGAGGTCCTCCTCGGCGAGGGAGAACCCGTCGAGTGATCGACACACCGCCGCGGTCCGAGCGTTGGCGTGCCCCGTCAGGATGCAGAGACCACGGCGCACACCCCGACCGACTCGACCCCGCAGTTGATGCAGAGTCGCCATCCCGAACCGTTCGGCCGAGGTCACGACCATGAGCGTCGCCGCCGGCACGTCGACCCCCACTTCGAGCACCGTCGTCCCGACCAGCACCGAGACGGTACCGTCACGGAACGCCGCGATCGCACGCTGGCGCTCCTCCGCCCGCTGACGACCATGGACGAGCGCGCACGCGAAACGTCGCGACAGCTCGCGGTGAACGTGCACGGCACCGCCCTTCTCCCCTTTCTGGCCGACCTTGGGACACACCACGTACACCCGACCCCCACGGCGCAGCGTGCGCTCGATCGATCGAAGCACGCGGGACCAACGCTCACGCGGGACGAACACCGCGGGCGACATGCGGCGGCCTGGCGGCCGATCGCGCAAGGCAACCGCATCGAGATCACCGAACAGCGTGAGCGCCAACGTGCGCGGGATCGGCGTCGCGGTCATGACGAGCACGTGCGGGGCTCGACCCTTCGCGACGAGACGCGCACGCTGATCGACGCCGAATCGATGCTGCTCGTCGATGATGACGAGCCCGAGGCGCGCGAACTCGGTCTGCTCCGAGAGCAAGGCATGTGTTCCGACGACGAAGCGAGCCCGGCCGTCGGCGATCCGAGTCGCCACCTCGACTCGCTCGTTCGCCGGCAGGCCACCGACGAGGAGATCGAGTTGCAGTCCCGATCGGTCGAGCCAGCCGCCGAGCGAAGCGGCGTGTTGTTCGGCCAGCAGCTCCGTCGGCGCGAGCAACGCGACCTGGTAGCCGGCCTCGACCGTCGCGACCGCGGCATCGAGCGCGACCGCGGTCTTGCCGGTGCCGACGTCGCCGTGCAGGAGGATGCCGAACGGCGGACCTTCCGCGAGCGAGCGGTGGAGGAACGACACCGCGTGTGCCTGATCGTCGGTCCAGTCGAACGGCAGGACCTCCCGCATCCGTTCCGCATGATCGTCGCCGACCGGGATCTGGGGACCGCGCTGCCGGATTCGCCGCCGCCGCGCGGCCTCGAGACCCCGAAACAGCTCGACGGCCTCGAGCAACGCGAACCACGCGCGGGCGCGCTCGTGCTCGGCCGCGTCCCTCGGAACGTGCATCGCACGAATCGCCTCGGCCGGCGCGCGGATCGCACCCCCGAGTCGTGGCGGCAGTGCAGGGACGATCGGCCGCGAGAAGTCCGTGCGTTCCAGCGCCTGTCGGATCAGTGTTCGCAATCGTGACTCCGAGACGCCCTCGACGTCACGGTAGTGCATCACGAGCGGTCCCGGCGGCGCGGCACCCTCGGGCAGGACGCGCGCGTTCTCGAGCACGAACGTCGCACCCGACTTGTCGAGCCGACCCTCGACGCGACGCTGCACCCCGACGCGATACGACTTCGCGAGGTACGGCTGGTTGAAGAAGGAGATCCGGAACGAGGTTCCGTCCGCGGTGGAGAACGTCACGCTGACGATGCTCCGGCGGCCGGGCAACCAGCCGGTGCGAACGCGCGTCACGCTGCCCGTGATGCGGACCGATCGACCGAGGAGATCGTCGCTCGGGCACTCGACGTCGCCGTACTCGACGTGACGACGCGGGAAGTACAACAGCAGCTGCGCGATCGTCCGAACGCCGACCGCGGCCAAGCGTGCGGCGACTTTCGGGCCGACGCCATCGAGCACGGTCGTAGCGGCGTCCGGATCGATCCCGTCGAACTCCGCGGTGTCAAGTGCCATGCCGTGTCGTCGACGGAGCGGATTCGTGAAACATGCGACGCGCGCGAAAGTTGCGCACGCCGACGCACTTTCCTCTCGGCACGCGCGCGGATCAACCGGTACCGTTCGCGGCCCGACGGAGTCCCCCTCGTGAAGTCCCTGACCGAAGAACATCTCTCGTTCCTGTCCCGCTTCGGCTTCGACCCCGAGCTGTTCGAGTCGTGGCGCAAGGCGGTCCGCGACGGCTCGCTGTCGCTCGAGAACAACGAGGTGACCGGACAGCTGCTCGCCCCCGCCCCGGACCAGATTCGCTCGCTGCCGCGCGAGGACTCCGAAGACCGTCAGGAGCTGTTCGAGATCGGCAAGGCCGCGATCGCGAATGGCGAGTTCGGCGTGGTGATCCTCAACGGAGGCATGGCGACCCGATTCGGCGGCGTGGTGAAGGGCACGGTCGACGTGGTCGGTGAGACCTCGTTCCTCGGCTTGAAGCTGCACGACGTCCGACGCGCGGAAAAGACCTGCGGCGGCACGATCCCCGTGATGCTGATGAACAGCTTCGCGACCGACGAGGCGACCACCGCCCACTGCCGCGAACACGAGTGGTTCGGTCTGCCCAAGGAGCAGGTCGACCACTTCACGCAGTTCATCTCGGTCCGACTCGACGAGAAGGGCAACATCTTCGAGCCCGAGAAAGGCCAGATCTCGCCGTACGGACCGGGACACGGCGACTTCAGCTTCGCGCTCCGACACAGCGGACTGCTCCAGCGGTTCCTCGAGAACGGTGGCAAGTACCTGATGCTGCAGAACGTCGACAACCTCGGCGCGCGCGTCAGTCCGGCGATCCTCGGCCACCACATCCAGAACCGCGCCGAGATCACGTGCGAATGCGCACCGAAGTGGCCAGGTGACGTCGGCGGGTCGCCGTTCGTGCTCGACGGCAAGCTCCAGCTCGTCGAACAACTGCGCTTTCCGGCCGGGTTCGACCCCGACATCGTCGACGTGTTCAACACGAACACGTTCCACTTCTCGGCGTCGTCGATCGACCGCGACTTCGAGCTCGGTTGGTACTACGTCGAGAAGGCGGTCGGAGACCGCAAGGCGATCCAGATCGAGCGCCTCGTCGGCGAACTGACGAAGCATCTGAAGAGCAACTTCGTGCGGGTGAAACGCACCGGCGACGGCACGCGGTTCCTGCCGATCAAGACGCCCGACGACCTCGAGTCCGCACGCGACGAAGTGCGCGAACTCTACGACGAGCCGTAGTGGAGTACCTCTACTGGCTGCTCGGGATCTCGGCGGCGTTCGCGATCGCCGAGCGCCTGCGTCCCGCGCGCCCCTCGCAGCCGGCGTTGCGCCCACAGCTCGCCAACGACCTGTTCTACCTCGTCTTCAACGGCCACCTGTGGGCGGTCCTGTCGGCAGGGATCGTGACGTGGACCGCGACCCGGACCCGCGAAGTAATCCAAGCCGTCGACCTCGTGCCCGCTCATGGCTGGCTCGACGGACGACCGTTCGCGCTGCAGATCGCGGTCTATTTGGTCGTCAGCGACTTCCTGCAGTGGAACGTACACCGTCTGTTGCACACGGTTCCGTGGCTCTGGCAGTTCCACAAGGTCCACCACTCGGTGCATGCGATGGACTGGGCGGCGAACTTCCGGTTCCACTGGATGGAGAACGTCGTCTACAAGTCGCTGCTGTTCGTCCCGATCGTCGTGTGGCTCGGCGGGGACTTCGCCGCCCTGTTCTGGGCCTACGTGTTCGCGACCGCGTGGGGTCACTTCAACCACGCGAACCTGGACGTCGGCATCGGCCCGCTGCGCTACGTGTTCAACTCGCCGCGGATGCACATGTGGCACCACGACGCTTCCGACGAGGGCGGTGTCGCCAAGAACTTCGGCATCGTCCTGAGTCTGTGGGACTGGATGTTCGGGACCGCCTACTGGCCGCTCGAGCGCGCACCGGCGCGGATCGGATACCCACGCGACGAAGAGATGCCGCGGGACGTCGTCCGCCAGTTCGCGTTCCCGCTGGCGCGCGAACGCGACTGATCAACCGCCGC
>JAGQQZ010000521.1 GCA_020425915.1 Planctomycetota bacterium
CGGTCGGCGACCGCGTCCGGATCTCCCGCGCGGGCGACGAGGGCAACGGCGCGATCGACGAGGTCCTGCCGCGAACCTCGAAGCTCGCGCGGCGCGGCTCCGGCGAAGACGCTCGCGAGCAAGTGATCGCGGCCAACATCTCGCGCGTCCTCATCGTCGCGGCGATCCGCGAACCCGAATTCCAGGCGTCGCTCGTCGACCGGATCCTCGCGGCCGCAGAGCGTCAGGAACTCCCGGCCTCGATCGTATTGACGAAGCTCGACCGCGACCGCAAGGGAAACGGCGCGCGATGGGCCGAACTCTACCGCAGCATCGGCTACGAGGTCTTCGTGACGAGCGTGGCGCCCGGCCACGAGACCGAGCACGAACTCGAGGCATTGCGCGAGCTGCTGCACACGAACGTCACGGTGCTGAGCGGGCTCTCCGGCGTCGGCAAGTCCTCGCTGCTCAACGCCCTGATCCCCGGTCTCGGTCTGCGGATCGGCAGCCTCGGCAAGATCCGCCAGGGCAAGCACACGACGACGCACACGCAACTCATCCCGCTGCCGGGTGGTGGATACGTGCTCGACACACCGGGAATCCGGAGTTTCGGACTGTTCGCCACGGACCCCGGCGAGTTGACCTTCTACTTCCGCGAGATGCGCGCGCTGCGGGACCAGTGCGCGTTCCGCAACTGCTCGCACCGCGACGAGCCGGACTGCGCAATCGTCCGCGCCGTCGAGAACGGCGAGATCGCACCGAGCCGCTGGGAGTCGTACCAGAAGCTCTACGCGGAACTGGCGAAGGCCGAGGACGTGTGATCCCGGCGCTCAGCCGTCGTGGTCGCCCAGGTGCAACGGCGGCTCGTAGCGGCGCTGCGACAACGACGCAGTGAACAATCCGACGATCGCGGCGGTCAGAGTGTGCCACGCCGCGAACAGCAACGGAGTGTAGGGGGCGGTCGAGACGAACAGGTCGATCATCGCCTGGCGCTCCTCCGCCGTGAGCGGTCGCCCCTGCTGCGCGATGACGTCGTCGACCGCCTGAGAAGCCAGCGACGCGAGTTCGTCCCGACCGGGCATTGTCAGCAACGAAGCCGTCGCAGCGAGCGACAAGGAACCGAGTCCGGCGCCGATGAACACGATCGCGAACGCTTGGCCCGGCGTCAGCAAGGGATCTCGCCGCCTCGCCCAGACGATCGTCAGGAACCCGATCGGCGCACAGGCCGAGGGCGCCAAGCAGCAGCACGACGCCACCGATGCCAGGCCGCCGATGGCGGCGATGAGCTGCAACAGTCCGAACCCGACGATCGTCAGCCCCGCCCCGATCGTGATCGGCATCGCCCACGACGGGCCGGTGCTCGACTGCATCCCGTGGTCCACGCGCGGATCCTACCCGCTCACGCTCGGCCAAGTCAGCCACTTGTACGCCCATCCGGCGAGCGCCGCGGCGACACCGAGCAGGAAGATACGCGGGAAGTTCCAGAGGCTCATTCGCTCGACCAACGACTCGCCGCGGATCAGGCAGTAGAGCGCGAGTCCCGCGAACCACAGCCCGACGATCGCGACCAGCGCCCCGAACGGCTGCGTCACGATCGCATCCCATGGCGAGAAGTGGACGACGTACGCGGCGGCAGTCGTGCAACCGCAGGTCGGACACGGCGCGTCGTACTGCTCGGGCCACGAACAACGCAACATGCCGAACTGCTCGTGCGTCCCGTGCCCGCGCGCATCCGGCGTCACCCGGTGAAGGAACCAGACCGTCACCACCGCGCTCGCGAGGATCGCGATCGCGACGGATCGGTCGATCCAGGGGACTTTGCGCTCGTCGGACACGCGCGCAGGATACGCGCTCTCGCTACGAGAAGTCGTAGATGTACGCGAGCTTCTGCTTCTGGACGATCGCGTACGAGAGGTTCTTCAGCAGGCCGAGTTCCGGACTCGCGTCCAGCAGGAGCCCTCGGACCACCGGATTCTGCATGATGAAGTACTTCCGCCCGGGACCGAGCGAAGGCTCGTAGGCGCCCGATGCGACGTTGCCGGCCAGCTCGAGCTGGACCGACCCGCTGTAGAACGCGCGGATCCGCGACGACTTGTCGTTCGAGGCGAGCACGCGCTGCTGGTAGTCGCCGGCGACGTCGACGAGTTCGTGGGCGAAGATGATCTGATCGGTGTTCACGAGGACCCGCGGCGTGCGGACGACCTCGTTGCCGCGCAACGACACCATCACCGCGTCGTCGACGACGAGGAAGCGACGCCCGACGTCCTCCAGCA
>JAGQQZ010000522.1 GCA_020425915.1 Planctomycetota bacterium
CCGGACGCGTCAGGCGACTATCGACCGCGGCCGTATTGCTGGTCGAGCTTCGCGACGAACTCGTCGAGCATCTCCGCCGGCAGCGCGTTGATGCCCGCCGCCGCCTTGCGGCCGCCACCGGTCGGGAACGCGCGGCACAGCTCGTCCGCGCCGGTCTTGTTGTCGAGCGGCGCTCGCACACTGACGAGGTACGTGCCGTCCGGGCGCTCGGTGAGGACGGCGTGGGCCCGCGACGGCGTGGCCTTCGCGAGGTCGTTGCCGTAGACGCCGCTGACGCGTCGCGCCCACGGGGCGTCCGGCAGCGTGAACACGGCCGAGTGCGGCGTGACGTGACTCGGCTCGATCTCGGCGGCGCGCGCCATGTCCTCGCGGTAGCCGGTCTCGAGGCGCTCGAACGTGTCCGACTCGGCCGAGCAGAACTCGAACGGCGACGCGAACGGGCGCATCGCCGCGAACAAATCGGCGGGCGTGAAGTGCAGGTCGTCGAGACTTGCACCGTAGCCGTTGTAGTTCACGCAGCGTCCGAGCCGTGCGGCGACGTCGAGCTGTCCGGCGTCGAGCCCGATCTTCGTCCCGAGTCCGTTCGCGCTCGCGTCGAGGTTGTCGCCGAAGGCGCCGACCACGGCCCATGCGGCGAACGCGCCTCCGAGGTGCTGATTGACGAGCAGGCTCGTGCAGACGTCGGGTGCCGTGTCGATCTTCGTGGACAGTCTCGGGTCGTCCGGGATCTCGCCAGCGAAGTGGTGGTCGACGTAGAAGACTTCCGCCCCGACTTCCAGCGCGTGCACGACGCCGTCGCGGTTCTTGTCGAACGAGATGTCGAGGACCGTCACACGGTCGCCGGCTTCGATCCCTGCCTGCGCCACGAGTTGGATGTCGCGCTTGACGCCCGTCACGAGGCGGCTGTCACGCGGCTCGGCGTTGCGCAGTTGCACGAGGGCGCAGATGCCGTCGGCGTCGCCGTTGAAGATGTCGATGTCGGCCACTCGATGCTCCCGACGTCAGGCGCGAACCAGGAGCCCTTTCGGCTCGAGGTTCGCCATCGTGTTGCGCGTGTCGACGATCACGTCGGCGGCGTCGGCGATCAGCGCCCAGTCGACGGCCTTGTGGTCGGTCACGATCAGCACGCAGTCGACCGCGCCGAGCGCGTCTCGCGTGAGCTCGACGGATCGCATCGCGAGGTCGTACTTCCGCATCCCTTCGAGTTCGGGTACGTGCGGGTCGTGGTAGGACACGTCGGCGCCGAGCTCGAACAGTTGCTTGATGATCTCGGCGGCCGGCGTCTCACGCACGTCGTCCACGTCCGGCTTGTAGGCTACGCCGACGACGAGGATCTTCGAGTTGCGCAATGCCTTGCCGCGTTCGTTGAGCGCCGTGGCCGTGCGCTGGACGACGTAGCGTGGCATCGAGCTGTTGATCTCGCCCGCGAGCTCGATGAACTTCGTGTGGTGGCCGAACTCCTTGGCCTTCCACGTCAGGTAGAACGGGTCGATCGGGATGCAGTGGCCGCCGAGTCCGGGACCGGGGTAGAACGGCTGGAAGCCGAACGGCTTGGTCGCGGCCGCCGCGACGACCTTCCAGATGTCGATTCCCATCGACTGCAGCACGGGCTTGAGTTCGTTGACGAGCGCGATGTTGACCGCCCGGTAGATGTTCTCGAGCAGCTTCGCGGCCTCGGCGATCTCGGCCGAGTCCACCGCCACCGCGGTCTTGACCCCGGCTGCGTACATCTTGTGCGCGAGGTGCGTGCTCGCCTCGTCGAGTCCGCCGACCAGTTTCGGGATCGTCTGGGTGTCGTGGTCCTTGCGGCCGGGATCCTCGCGTTCGGGGCTGAACGCCACGAACAGGTCCTCACCCAGCTTCCGGCCGGCACGCTCGAGGATCGGCAGGCAGTCCCCGCGCGTGGTCCCCGGGTAGGTCGTCGACTCGAGGACGACCAGGCTTCCCGGCTTGATGTGCTCGGCGCACATCTCGGTCGACGCGACGATGTAGCTCATGTCCGGCTCACCGTGCTTCCCGAGCGGCGACGGCACGCACAGGATCACCGCGTCGCACGCCGCGAGGTCGTTCGGGTCACGGGTCGGGGAGAAGCGATCCGAGGCGGACAGCGTCCTGACCAGATCCTCCCCGAGGTGGTGGAGGTAGGTCGTCCCGTCGCTCAGCCACTGGATCTTGCGGTCGTCGGAGTCGTAGCCGATGACCGTGAATCCGGCATCGTGCATGACGCGGGCGAGCGGGAGACCGACGTAGCCGAGGCCGACGATCGCGATCGTCGCGCTCCGGTCGTCCAGTCGGCGGGCGAGCTCCTGTCCAGCGGTGCTTAGCTTGGTCATTGCAGTGGCGAGCGTCGTACAGGTTCTCGAACGCCCGGAACAGCCCGAGGCTCGTTTTCGCGCGAACGGGCGCTATCCTGGTCGAATCAGGACCCTGCGGCCTCCGCGGGGCGGACACCCAGGGATTGCAGATGCGATGGCTCCAGTTCGCGCTTCTGCCCTTGGCAGCGGGCTGTGCGGTCATGCCCGAAGCGCCGGGGCTCGAGCGCTGCGTATGGGTCTCGAGGTTCGAATACTCGAGTCAACAGGACATCGAGCGGATCGTGCGCGAGTCCGCGGCCGCCGGCGTGACGGCGGTGATGTTCCAGGTTCGCGGCAACGGGACGGTCTACTACCACTCGGGACACGAGCTCTGGTCGGAGAAGTACGGCTTCCGCGCACCCGGCTTCGACCCGCTCGCGGTCGCGATCGAGAGCGCTCGGCGCCATGGCGTCGAGTTGCACGCTTGGATCAACGTCGTGCCTGGTTGGCGCGGCGACATCACCAAGGCCGACCCGGGTCAGCTCGTCCGGAGTCGACCGGCCTGGTTCGTGTCCGACGCGAACGGTCCGATCCCACTCGAGAGCGGCTACTACTGGCTCGACGTCGACAACCCGTCGGCGCGGGCCTACCTCGCCGAACTCTGCCGTGAACTCGCGCAGAACTACTCGATCGACGGGCTGCACCTCGACCACATCCGCTGTGCGAGTGGCCATGGCTCGGTCGACGGCGTGACCGAGCTCGTCCACCAGATCCAACGGGCGGTCCGGACCGTCGCGCGCCCGGTCGAGCTCTCCGCCGCGGTCTTCGCCGATCCGGTCCAGGCCAAGCAGAAGGTCGGTCAGGACTGGCCGACCTGGGCCGAGCGCGGCTACGTCGACGTGCTGTTCCCGATGAACTACACCGAGGACGATCGGCTGTTCCGCGATCGGGTCCGCCTCGCGGTCGCGAGTGCCGGCGACGTCCCGGTGATCGCCGGGGTCGGGGTCTACAAGCACCTGTCGGCGCGTCAGAGCGCCTACCAGTGTCGGACCGCGATCGATGCCGGCGCGGCCGGCGTCTGTCTGTTCAGCTACGGCGCGCTCCGCGATCGCGGTCCGGCATCGTTCCGGCGGGTCGTCGAGGCGGTCGGTTCCCGCTACTGATCTGCGCCGGGTCAGGGCGCGATCGCGTCGTCGAAGAAGCCGACGATCATCCGTTCGAACGTGTCGCCCTCGTCGGTCCACGGCGTGCGGTGTGCGCTGCCCTCCGCGACGTGGAGACGCTTCGGCTCCGCGGCGAGGTCGTACAGCGCGAGTCCGTGTTCGAGTGGCACGATGTTGTCCCGGGCGCCGTGGATCACGAACACCGGTCTGGGCGCGATGCGCGCGACGACGTTGCCCGGATCGTCGCGGGCGCTGATCAGCAGCGGCACGACGAAGGAGAGCCAGTCGGCGTGGTAGCACGCCACGTCCTGGAAGCTCGCGAACGTCGACTCGGCAACGACCGCGCGCACGGCCGGACGGCGCTCGGTCGCGACGACGCCGAACGCGCCACCGAGGCTGTGGCCGAACACGACGGTGCGTTCCGGCTCGCGTTCCAGCGCGAGGTCGATCGCCGCGCACGTGTCGTCGATGCAGCCGCTCCGCGATGGCGAGCCTTCGCTCTGGCCGTAGCCGCGGTAGTCGAACAGCAGCACGGCGAAGCCGTGTTCGCACATCCAGCGCGCGTAGCGGACGTGGTGCGTGAGGTTCCGGTTGTTGCCGTGACAGAACACGACCGCACCACGCGGCTCGCCGTCCGCGGCGAGCCACCACCCGTGGAGTCTCGTGCCGTCCGCCGACCGGAACCATACGTCCTCGACGGTGGCCCCGGCCGTCGCCGGAGTGCAGTAGGCGACCTCGGTGGGGCGGAAGAACAAGCCGGACGCACAGCTCGGTAGGACGACCGCGGCGACCAGGCCGACGACGCCGAGCGTCGTGCCGTTCCTGATCGTGCGGCGGAGTCGTGGCCGACGTTCCGGGCTCTGCATGGCTGTAGTCTACCCGACGCCGCGTTAGCCTTCCGGGTCTCCCGTCGCCATGCGAACCCGATCGATCAGCCTCGCGTTCCTCGTCGCCCTCGGCTGCACGAGCCCGCCCACGTCACGCGCGGTCGTGCGCTTCGCGACGTTCAACGTCTCCATGTATCGCGATGAGGCCGGCCAGCTCCGGAAGGACCTCGAGGGAGGTCGGGACGAGCAGGCCCGCGCGATCGCGGAGATCGTCCAACGCGTGCGACCGGACGTCTTGCTGCTCGAGGAGTTCGACTACGAACCGTCGGGCGCGGCGCTGCGAGTGTTCGAACGCGACTACCTCGGGATTCCGCAAGGCGGGGCCGACCCGATCGAGTATCCGTTCCACTGCCAGGGGCCGGTCAACACCGGCGTCCCGTCGGGTCACGATCTCGACAACGACGATCGTGGCAACGGGCCAGGCGACGCGTTCGGCTTCGGGCGATATCCGGGGCAGTACGGGATGGCCGTCCTGTCGAAATTGCCGATCGACGTAGCCGGCGTCCGCACGTTCCGGCACTTCCCCTGGCAGGCGATGCCGGATCATCGGATGCCCGACGGCTTCTACGATCCCGCCGAGCGAGTCGTCGTGCGGCTGTCGTCGAAGAGCCACCAGGACCTGCCGCTGACGTTGCCCGACGGACGTGTCGTCCACCTTCTCGTCAGTCACCCGACGCCGCCCGTGTTCGATGGTCCCGAGGATCGGAACGGACGCCGGAACCACGACGAGATCCGGCTGTGGGCGGACTACGTCTCGGCGGGGGCGTCGACCTACCTGGTCGACGATCTCGGCCGGTCGGGGGGCATCGCCGGGTCGTCGTTCGTGATCGCCGGTGACCTGAACGCGGATCCGGTCGACGGAGAGGCCGTGGAGGCGATCGCGCAGTTGCTCGAACATCCCCGAATCCGAACCGTTCCCGTGCCGCGCAGCCGCGGCGCGCTCGCGGCGTCGGCGCGGCAGGGCGGGGCCAACGGCCGTCAGCGCGGCGACCCTGCGGCCGACACCGGCGACTTTCCCGACGACGGCCCGGGCAACCTGCGAC
>JAGQQZ010000523.1 GCA_020425915.1 Planctomycetota bacterium
CCCGACGAGCGCAGGGTTGCTCATGCCCGACAGTCTCGGAGACCGCCGGGCCGAGTTCTACGTTGGCGCCGCGATTCGTCGCGCGGCGCCGCTCGTCACGACACGGCCGGCGGCTGCGCCGCGGCCGTCTCGGCGCGTTCGCGCGCCCAGGCGACGATGCCGAGCGCGAACACGAGCACCGAGAGGCCGTAGTAGGCGACCAGCGCGTTCTGCACGCCACTCGTGAAGCCGTAGCTGTGCAGGCCGACGCCGAGCAGGTTGACGCCCCACCAGGAGAACGCCACGACCGCGCCACCGAGCACCGACAACAGCGCCACGCCGTAGTGCCGGATGTAGCCGCCGAGCCGCGCGTGGAGCACGATCAGGAACCAGAGCACGATCAGCAGCGCGCCGTTCTCCTTCGGGTCCCAGCCCCAGAAGCGACCCCAACTGTCGTTCGCCCATACGCCGCCGAGGATCGTCCCGACGGTGGAGAACACGATGCCGAAGCCGATCGAGCCGTAGATCATCCGCCCGATCTGGTGGTAGAAAGCGCGATCGCCCTTGCGCAGGCCAAACAGCTTGCCGAGCAGGAACACGTAGGAGAGCCCCGCCGCGAGCAGGCCCGCCGCGTAGCCGATCGTGACCGTCGTGACGTGCGTCGCGAGCCAGAAGTTCGTGTCGAGCACGGCCATCAGCGGATCCATCGTGTCCGTGCCGCTCGAGACCTCGTGCGCGAACGACAGGAACATCCCGGCCGCACCGAGGACGTTCGCGACCATGAGGCCGATGCGGCGCCGGTTGATCGCCTCCTGGACGAGTGCGGCCAACACGACGATCCCGGTGATGAACAGGATCGTGTCGTAGAGGCCCGTGATCGGCGGCCGCTCCCTCAGGATGCAACGATCGGTGATGCCCCAGACGAGCGCGACCTCGCCGGCCCAGGCGAACAGGGTCGAACCGGTCGCGAGCCACCGCGCACGGGGGGCGAGCCAGCCGAACGCCAGCACGACGAATCCGCCGAGGAACAGCACGAGCGCCCAGCCGAAGAAGTCTGCGCGATAGTACGAGACCTCGCCCGGGATCTTGTCGAACTCCCCGCGCGCCTTGGTGAGCGACGAGAGCTTGGCGTGCAGAGCGAACACCGCGGCGTCGAACTCTCCGGGTGTTCCAAGCGCGTCGGTGACGTCCTCGAAGCGCTCCACGCACTCGATCTGGTCACCGGTCGCGATCCCCGAGAACGACATCTCGAACAGATCACTGACCGACAACCACTCCTCGTGCGAATCGACCGACGGCGGGATCCAGGCGAGGTGATGAGAGACCTTGACGATCTCGTCGACGTCGTCGGCGAACTCTCGGACGCCGGCGTCGTCGCGCTCGGTCTGGAACAGTCGGATCAGCGGCGCCATCTTGCGCAACACGTCGGACGTCCGCACCTCGACCGCGCCGTCGAACAGCTCCCGGACCGGACCCTCCGGCAGGACGTAGCGCGCGCGCGCGAAGTCCAAGGCACGCGAAAGGCCCTGGTACTCGCGGACCGCGTTCGCCAGCCCGACGATCTGGCCCTGCAGCAGCGTTCGCTTCTTGGTGTCGATCGCGTGGTACTCGCTCGCCTTCTCGACGAGCTCCTGGATGCCCGGCTCGAGCTCGGCGTACGAGTACCGGTCGCGCTTGCGCTTCTCGACGTCGCCGATCCCGATCACCGTCAGCACGTCGCTGTCCTCGAGCGTGAACGCCGGCACGATGTTCGACGCTTCGGGGTAGAGCATCAGGTCGAGGCCCCACTCGATCGGCGTCAGCGAGGTCTTCGCCAGGAACCCGAACCGCGCTTCGTCGGGGACGTGGACCTTGCGCTTGTGCTGGATCCGATAGAGCGCGAACTGCAGCACGGTGTCGAGCGGCTTGACGCGCCCACCGTCCTGCACCGGCAACTCCGCGAACGCCCGCTGCACCTCGGGGCTCCACGGCGCGGTGCGCAGGCGCTGCGAATCCGACTGCGCGGCGAGACCCACCACGAACGACGCCGCGAGCACGAAAGTCGAGAACGAACGAATCATGAGGTCACCTCCGCGCGGGCACGCGCCTCGCGCATCGCGTAGCGAACCAACATCACCGTGAAGTGGATGAGCATCCCGAGACCGATGACGACACACGACCAGAGCGGCCAGGAGTCGGCGGGGTTCGTGACGATCGAGAACACGGAGAACAGCCGGTCCCGTTCGCTCCCGCCCTGCGGTCCCCAACTCGATTGGTACAACGTGAAGCCGTCCCGCCGCAGCGGGGCGTTCATGTAGATGTGGTGCTTGACGTCCGCACCGTCGGCCGAGGCCGTGATCCAGCTCTCGTAGCTGCGCGCCTTGCGGACGCCGGGGTGGAACTCGGCCCGGAAGTCGTCGAGGCGCACCTCGAACGGCAGCCGATGGGTCTCACGGCGCAGTTTCACGCCCCACTGCTTGTCCTCGACGGTGATCGTCCACGGGTGGGTCGTCAGCATCGGCGGGCTCTCGATCAGCCAGAGGATCCCGGTCTGCTCCGAGTCCCCGATCCGAGCGCGGACGTAGCAGCCGGGGAGGTTGCGCTCGTCGTGCTTCAACACGGCAGGGCGCTCTTCCAGCGTGTGACCTTCGACCACCGGGAGCGCCGAGGCGGTCTTCGAGCTCGGCGGGACGGCGCGGCAGTTCGGCATCCAGCCGAACACCTGCAACTCGAACGGCCAGCTCTTGTTGCGCACGGTCAACGTGTCGCGCGCGCCAAGCGTCGCGAACTGCTCGTGCGGGACCCGGTACTCACGTACCTCGCCGTTGGCGAGGGGTTCGAACACGACGATCTCGTAGTCGTAGCTGTCCTGGAACTCGGCGGAAGCCTCTCCCTCGTACAACGCGAGCTGCCCCTCGTACGACATCGAGAACTTGACGAGCCCCGCGAGCAACAGCATCGCGATGCCGACGTGGGTGATGAGGATGCCGGCGCGCGACCGGGTCCGCTTCATGCGGAGCATTCCGCCGAACAGCAGGTTGATCGCGAGCGCGGTCATCAGCAGCACACCGCCGGGCAGTGGCACGTAGATCGGGCCCCAGACGTGTTGGACCACGAACCACGAATCGAAGTAGATCCGCTGCGCGTCGTACAGGGACATCTGCGTCTCCTGGACGAGGGTCCCGACCAGCGTGATCACGAACATGAACGCGAGGATCGTGATCGCGAACGCGAACGAAGACAGGTAGTCGAAGAGCTGCTTCATCAGTCGGCCCGGAGCGAACGACAGAACGATACGAAGTCGGCCTTGGCGGCCCGCACGCCATCGGCGGGACCGACCATCTTGACGAACACCGACTCGGCGCCGGTCAACGCGATCAGGCCGAGCATGCCGCCCGCCTCGACCGAGCCGGACTGGCCGGTGTAGTCACCGTAGGCCTCGACCAACGTGGCCTCGGTGCCGAGCACGTCGATCTTGGGCAGGTCCGCGATGGCCGTGTCGTCGAGCGGCGGCGCCTGCATCTCGCCGCGCCAGCGGTTGACGTTGTTGGCGAGACCACCCGCCGAGCTCGCGAGCACGATGACCCAGCACTGGACCTCGGGCTCACTCTTCGGCGAGAACGTCACGAGGCGCATGCTGCTCTTCGACGGCACCTGCTTCCAGTTCGACGGCGCGTCCCAAGCGAGTCCTCCACCACCGGCGTTCGAGCCGACGGGTTCGGGCGCATCGACGCGTTCGGCGAAACGCAGCGAGTCGACCAGCGCCTCGAAGTTGTCGCGTTGGGCATCGACCTCGGCGCGCGGCCCGGTGAACTTGACGAACAACATCCGGTCGGGCGTGATCGGCACGACGAGCCCGATCAGCTTGGCGTCGGGCTGGGTCTGGCCTCCCATGCCGGAGAAATCGCCTTCGCATTCGACGACCATCGCCTGGGCTCGGGCGAACAGCGTCGTCCGCGGCAGCGCGTCGATCTCCGCCTGCGTCAGTGGCTCCTGGCCGAACTGACGCCGCCAACGGTTGACGTTCATCTCGAGGCTGCCGCCTGCCGTGCTGATCGAGCAGTCGCCGCCCCCTGGCGAAGCGAAGCTCGCCATGCGGAACTGCGACGCCGGCTGCTCGGTCCAACCCTCCGGCAGGTCCCAGTCGAACTTGGGCATGCCGCCGTCCCGGTCCGATGCGGACGAACTGCGATCGGCGTTGAACCGCTCGATCAGCGACTTTCCGAGTTGGACGTCGCGATGGACGACCCGCGACTCCTGGACCTCGAAGGTCCGGTCGCCAGAAGGATGACACGCGGGCAGGAGCGCCGCGATGGCGATGGGAATGGCTCGATTCACTTCGTCCTCGATCGACAGAGGCAGATCCCGCCGGAACGGGGTCACCAGGGCCGAATTGCGATGATATCCGCCGGTGCGTAGGCCCTGCCCGGGATCTGGATCAATCTATCGAACGAAGGAAGTGCCAGATCGCCTCGAACTGGCGGCCTGCGTCTCCATCGAAGACATCGCGGAACGCGGTCTTGCCGTCCTGATCGGCGTATCGCGGCATTTTCGAGCTCGGGTCGATCCGCGGCGGGTCCCACAGCCATCGCTCGAACCAGCTCCGGCGGAGCCGGTCGCCGCTCAGGGCCAGATCGATCCCCTGGACCTCGAACACGGCGAGCGGCGGCTGGTCGCCGATCGCGTGGCAGAGCACACAGGCGAAACCGCCGTCGGCACCGGTGAGCTTGCGACCGATGGGCACGAGTTC
>JAGQQZ010000524.1 GCA_020425915.1 Planctomycetota bacterium
CCTCGCAGGACGTCGAGTGGCTGCGCGGCGATCACCTCCCACCAACCCTCCTGCGCGAGAGGGCGCGGATGGAGCATCGTCCAGTCCATGTTGCCATCGAGCTTCATCGCGAGGTTGCGCCAGTCCTCGGAGTAGGTCGGCGAGCCGAAGTTCCAGAGATTGACCGCGAACTGCGGCAGCGCGGCGAGGATGGCCCCCAACCCGACGTTCGACCACCGGACCAGACGACGCCCACGCACCGCGAACAGCACCGGGATCACGAGTGCGATTCCGACGTATCGAGTCGACCAGGCCAGCCCGATCCACACACCGGCGAGGACACACGTCCGCCATCGATCGTCGCCACGCGAGACCCGCGCGATCGTGCCGAGCGCGGCGAGCGTGAGGGCGAGGAACGTCGCATCGGTGGTCGCGAACATCGCGTGCTGGAAGAACACCGGACTCACGGCGAGCAGCGCGGACGCCCACACGCCGACCACGGGGCGTTCGAATTGGCGCCCCAGCCGATACGTCAGCCAGAGCGCGAACCCGGCCGCGATCGTCGACAGAAACCGAGCTGAGGCGAACTCGTCCCCGACCACGCTCGTGAGAACGGCGCCGAGCGCCGGGTACAACAGCGGTTGGTAGACCCGAACCGGAACCTCACACGCGCGGATCTGCTCGATCGCGGTCAGATAGCCGTCGGGTTCCGCCGTGAACTCGGACGGAACCGGGTGCAGCCACGGACCCGCGATCGCGATCGCCAACGTGTAGCACGCGATGCACAGCAGGACGATTCGATCGAGACGATTCACGGGACGAGCGGGCCCGTGAGACTCCGGCCCGGCGGGCGAGAGCCTAACGCATCCCGCCCGCCGAGCCTCGATCGGACGCGTTCAGGGCAGGATGCGGTCGGTCACGATGTCCGAGAAGCGCGGCAGGACACCCGGGGTCGGCGGGGCCCAGGCCGCCTGCCAGTGCATGACGAGCCCGGCCAGACCCGGATTGGCAGGGATCGTGAAGTTGGATCCGAGCGGGCGAAGCCCGAGCGAGATCAGGCCGAACGGATCGAGTCGGAAGTCGCCGAACGGGCTCGGAGCCGGCGCGATCGGATCGCGGAAGCTCAGCCAGTATCCGGCGAACGACAACGCGGCGCCGGTCTCGATGCGGATTCGATACGGAGCACCCAAGCGGGGCACGATCGGCGCGAGAAGGTGAGGACGGTCGACGTTCAACAGCACCCGAGGGCTCGGGTAGCCACTCGTCACGAGATCCGAGTCGCCATCGGCATCGACATCGGCGAACGCGAACCCGAACACCGATTCGGAGGGCGACGAGTTCGCGAACCAGATGCCGGTCGCATTCGTGAACCGACCGGTGCCGTCGTTGCGCAACAGCTCGATCGTGCGTGACGATCCGCTGAGTTCGAGACCCAGGAGGATGTCGGGATCGCCGTCCCCGTCGAAGTCCACGGCCTCGGCCGACGTGGGCATCCCCGTCGACATCACCGGCAAGTTCGCGGACGCGTCGGAGAACATCCCGGTCCCATCGTTGATGAGCAACTCGAGAATCACGCCGCGATAGCGATTGGCCGTGAAGAGGTCGAGGTCGCCGTCGCCGTCGAAGTCGGCGAGGGCGATCGCCGCGGTCCGAGCGGAGAACGGCGGCAGGTTGCCGGCGGTGGCGTCGGTGAACACGCCACGGCCGTCGTTGCGCCACAGCGCGTTCAGCCCGTCGTTCGCGATCAGCGCGTCGAGGTCGCTGTCGCCGTCGACGTCCGCCAACTCGACGGCGAGCGTCAAGTCGCTCACCGCTGGCAGAGCGAACCCTGTCACATCGGCGAACGAAGTGCCCGTGACGGCCTGATACAGCGCGTTCTGTCCGCCGAGAACGGGGGTTTGCCCCGCGACGAGAGCCGAACCGATCAGGAGGTCGACGAGTCCGTCGCCGTTCACGTCTCCGCTCGCGATCGATGTGGCGGGGCCCGCGGTGCCGGGGATGGCCCACGACCGATCCGTGAAGCGACCGAGGCCGTCGTTTCGCAGGTAGCGGACCGGACCGATCGGTCCGACCGCGAACGCGTGCAGGACGCCGTCGCCGAGCAGATCGACGAGTTCGAAGGCGAGCACCGGATCCGTCATCACCGGAACACGCGCAACGGTTTGGTCGGAGAAGCGTGCATCACCGTCGTTGACCAGAACGTGGAGACTCTGCCCGCCCCCGAACCCCGAGTCAGCGGCCAGCACGTCCGGAACACCGTCGCCGTTCACGTCCCCCACGGCGACGCGGTCGCATCGTGAGCGAACGCTCGGGAATCGCGTGCGGACCCCCGCCGTGAAGTGCGCGGTACCGTCGTTGAGGAACAGCATGTCCTGCGTGCCCGCGCGTCCTAGACACAGATCCGGGTCGCCATCACCATCGACGTCGCCGACCGCGACCCACGTGCTGTCGTCGCCACTCGCGAGGTGACCGGCCGTGGCGTCGGCGAACTGCCCGACGCCGTTGTTGAGCAGGATGCGGTTGCAGGGGCCGACGACGAGATCCACGTCCCCGTCGCCGTCGAGATCACCGGAGCGAACTTCGCGGTCGCCGTGGCCGGGAAACACGCTCGACGCGGTGATGTCCGTGAACCGGCCCGTTCCGTCGTTCTGCCACACCGTGGTCTCGGGAGTCTGGCCCCAGCCGGCGACGAGGTCGTCGTCGCCGTCGCCGTCCACGTCGGCGGTCAGTACCGAGAACGGGACGCGCCAGCCGGCCTCGAACGGAAGGTGACCCGTGGCGGCCGTGAACGCACCGGAACCATCGTTGAGCATGAGCACCGAGAGCGAGTCACTCTGCACGATGATGAGGTCGAGGTCGGTGTCCGCATCCACGTCGCGCAACGCCATCACCGCCGACGACCCGATCGGTGTCGTCGACAATGACGACGTCACTTCGGTGAAGCGCCCGATCCCGTCGTTGACGAACATTCGTACGTCCGAGTCCAGCACGACCGCATCGAGGTCGCCGTCGGCATCGACGTCCCCGACGACGACCGCTGCCGCGGCTCGCGGACCTTGGAACAATCCGTTCGTCACGTCGACGAACGCACTGCCGTCATTCCTGTAGTAGGCGAACCCACCGGGCCGGCTCGCGAACAGGTCGAGATCGCCATCCCCGTCGAAGTCGCCGCAGGTGACCGGCCCACGGCTGTCGTCGGCGAGTCGACCGACGTCGGTGAATTCCCCATGGCCGTCGTTCTCCAGGATCCGGATGCCGCCGAGCTGAGACGACAGCAACTCCAGGTCACCATCCTGGTCGAGGTCGACGACGGTGCCGAACGCGCTGCCGGATGGATTGCGCGGCAGGTGCTGCTTGAGCGGCACCTCGCGGTACTGCGCGCTCAGGGCGCTCGTCAGGACCACGGCGCACGATGCCACGGACGTGAGACGCGGGAACAGGGAACGCATGGGACGACCTCCGTCTGATGGGGACCGGGCGACCGGAACTCCACCAAGTAGTCTGGCACGCCACGTGCGTCACACGTTCCTAGGGGTCACGCGCCGAAGGGCGCGCGACCGCGGTGTTTCCGTCCGCCTCAGATGTCGGCGCGGCCTCGACCGCGGCCACGGCCAGCACCGAGCTGGCGGGCGAGCGCGCGGCGCAGGGCGGCCTCGGCGCGGATCACG
>JAGQQZ010000525.1 GCA_020425915.1 Planctomycetota bacterium
GGCTACAGCGACCTTCCGATGCGTCAGGTCGCGCGCGCTCGGTCGGCGGCGCGGCGGCTACCTGCTCGGCGATCCCGCAGTCGCGCTCGAGATCGTCGATCGCGTCGTCGACGCGAGCCGCGGCGAGGTGCCCGTCACCGTGAAGATGCGCCGCGGCACCGACGACTCCGCGGCGGCCGAGGCGCAGTTCTTCGAGATCCTCGACGGCGCGTTCGAGCGCGGGATCACGGGCGTGACCGTCCACGGCCGAACTGTCGTGCAGCGCTACAAGGGGCCCAGCCGGCAGGAATTCCTCGCCAAGGTGAAGCGTCACGTCGGCGAGCGGCTCGTGCTCGGCAGTGGTGACTTGTTCAGTCCGTTCGACGTCGTCGGAATGCTCGAGCGCACGGGGATCGATGGCGTCACGTTGGCGCGAGGTTGCATCGGCAACCCGTGGCTGTTCGGTCAGGTTCGCGATGTCCTCGCCGGTCGTGAACCCCGTCCACCGAGCGTCGGTGAACAGCGCAATGCCCTGGAGTTGCACAAGCGCTGCGCGTTCGCGCACTACGGTGACAAGCGGGGGATGCCCAAGCTCCGCACGCACGCGATCAAGTACGCCGCCGTCCACCCGGACGCGACCGCGGTCCGCGACGACTTCGTGAAGGTGCGGAGCGAAGCCGATTTCGAAGCCGCGCTAGCCAAGCACTATGCCGACGACCGAGCGGAAGAGATTTCTCCGGGGCTCGTCAACTTGGCGCTCGACGCCCAGTCGCTCGCCAGCTGTAGTGTCGCTGGCGGCGAGGGTGCGTGATCGATTCCATCCATTCCCATCATGATGCGACTGTTATTGGTCAGCAGCTCGATCCAGCACGGGTCCGGCTACCTCGAACATTGCGCCGACGCAATGACGTCGTTCTTCGACGGCTGCACGCGGATCGCGTTCGTGCCGTACGCGTTGTCCGACCATGACGGGTACACGGCGAAGGTCCGTGCGCGATTCGAGGAACTCGGGATGTCGGTCGTGTCGGTCCACGAGGGCGATCCGATCGGGACGGCGACGGCTGCGGACGGCGTGTTCATCGGTGGCGGCAACACGTTCCGCCTGCTGAAGGCGATCTACGACACCGGGCTGTACGACGCGCTCCGCTCGCGAGTCGCGGACGGCATGCCGTACATGGGGACGAGCGCCGGCTCGAACGTTGCCACCGCGACGATCTGCACGACGAACGACATGCCGATCGTCAACCCGCCGAGCTTCACCGCTCTCGAGTTCGTGCCGTTCCAGATCAACCCGCACTTCATCGATGCGGATCCGACGTCGACCCACATGGGCGAGACGCGCGAGGTCCGGATCGCCGAGTTCCACGAGGAGAGCCGCCGTCCGGTCGTCGGACTGCGGGAGGGTTCGTGGTTGCTGCGCGAGGGCGACGAGCTCGAGCTCCAAGGTGCGACCGGCGCGGTGCTGTTCCGCCGTGGCAAGCCGTCGCAGGAACTCGCGCCCGGCGCGGACCTCTCGGATCTGCTCGTGACCGAGTGATTCAGCGGCGGGCGCGCTCGCAGGCGAGCTCGCGCACGTCCCGCCAGTGCAGCGTCGTGCTACGGCGATCGCTCTCGAACTCGATGTCGATGCGGCGTAGGCCGTCGACCGAGGGCATCGTGAACCGAGTGCCGCAGAGCCAGCGGGGTCGCACTTCGAACGGGCAGCTCTCGGCGCGCTCCAGCGCCGCGACCTCCCGTTCGTCGTCCCACGTGACCTTCCAGTCGATCGACGCGTCGCCGAACGTCGCGCGCAACCAGCTCGTGTGCGTTTCGGGCAGCGTGCCGATCCACTCGGCGCGTCGGAACTTCCCGTGCCGATCCAGGCAGGCGTTCCAGTCGTCGTGCTCGGCGGCGTGGGCGACGACCCGAGTGACGGCGCGGCGTTCGAACGCGGTCCGATTGAACGGATCACCCGCGTGTTCGCCGTGCAGCAATCGCGACACGGCATCGACTCCGACCGCGCGCAGGCGCAACCGACCGTCGACGACGTCGCAGTCGAACCGCCCGCCGCCGTCGGGCAGTTCATAGCTGCCCGGGACACCCTCCAGGCGTTCCGGCAGCGGCGGCATCGAGAACAGGATCCGCTCGACATCGACGTCGAGCGGAGCGAGCTTCGACTCGGTGTTGCCGAGCACGACCAGGCACGCGTCCTCGTCGGGCCACCGCACGAACAACGACTGGAAACCGTAGCAGCGTCCGCTGTGGCTGAAGCGACGCGTGCCGCGATCGGTCTCGCTGACCTCCCAGCCCGGCGCGGTGCCGAGGTCGCGGCACGCGAAGAACTTCTCCGCGACCGGTCGCGGCAGGACTTCGCCCGACTGCAGTGCGCAATGCCAACGATGGAGGTCGTCGATCGTCGTCACGACGCCGGCCGCACCGCGGAAGCCCCAGTGCCAGGCCCAACAGAGTGCGGTGTCGTGGTAGTGCTCGTCGCGACGTCCTTCCCAACGCGGCGCGGCCGCGTCCGGGTCGAGTCGTTCGTCGGCGACGAATCCGGTGTGTTCCATGTGCGCCTTGTGGAACAGCTCACGGCGGATGAAGGTCTCGAAGCGGCGGTGGCTGAGCTGCTCGACCAAGATCGCGAGCAGGTGATAGCCCGCGTTGCTGTACTCGAACGCCTCGCCCGGCGGTCGGAGCATCTCCAGCTGCAGGATCCGACGCAGCGCGGCGTCCCGGTCGTCGCGCTCGGACTCGTCGAACCGGACCATCCGCGGCAGGCCGCTCCGATGCGTCAGCAGGTCGTGGATCGTGATCGCGCGCTTGTCCTCCGGCACGCGGAAGAACTCGTCGATCGTGTCGTCGGTCGAGAGCTTGCCGCGGTGTTCGAGCAACAGGATCGCGGCGGCCGTGAACTGCTTGGCGATCGAGCCGACGTCGAACAGCGTCCCGGAGTCGATCGCGTGCGCCGCGACGTCGCGACCGTAGCCGCGACGGAACAGCACGTGGCCGTCCCGCGCGACGAGGACCGCGCCGAAGAACGCGCGTTCGGTCGACGCGCGGACTGCTGTGTCGAGTTGCTGTTCGAGGTCGTCGGACTGTGCCGTCGCAGCGAACTGGCAGCCGACGCAGACGAGCAGTCCGGCGAGCTTCACGGCATCACGCTCGTGAGGCGGACGTGGATCGGATCCTGGTTGCGGCTGTCCTTCGACGCGAAGAACCCGAACTGGCCGGCGACTTCGGTGCTCGTCGTGCCGCGCACCTGCTCGATGTCGCCGATGCGCCCTTCGATCGCGGTCTGGTCGACCTGGACGCTGACCGGCAACCAGGCCGCCCGTTCCGCGCGCGTCAGGGTTGCGAGCTGCCGGCCGAGTTCGACCATCTGCCGTCCGTCCCAGCGGAAGAGCCGGAGTTCGGCGACGTTCAGGTCACTGTGGAGTTCGAACAGGTGGTAGTGGCCTTCCGGCGTGTAGCCGAACAGGATCGCCACCTTGGTCGGTTCGACGCCGAGCCGGATCTCCGAGTCGAGCGTGAACTTGCCGCGGAGTTCGGTGTTGCCGACCAGCATGATCGTCTTGCCCTGCAGCGGCGGGGACACGATCTCGTCGGCGCCGACCTGCCAGCCGCTCTCGCCCATCGGATTGGTGTGGGTGCCGAAGTGCGTGGCGTGCAGCGACAGCGTCGCGGTCGTGGCCTCGTCGACGTCGCCGAGTTCGCGACGGACCTCGCGCGCGCTGCCGGGCGCGAGTCGGTCCGCGGCGTCCAGCAGCACGCTCGCGACCCGTCGCCAGCCGCGCTTGATCTCGTTCTTGGCCTCGAGCGCGAGCGCTCGGCTGCCGCGGATCCTGGCGCGAGCCTCGTCGCCCCAGATCGGGTCGATGTCGTGCATCTTCGATTCGAGCCGCGTCTGCAGGTTGCGACGGGCGGAGTCGTCGACGATCCGGTTCGACTCGCGGATCGCGGCGCGCAGCAGCAGCGCGGCGGCCTCTGGCCCCGATTCCTCGACCGCTAGCTCGGCGTCGGCGAGCAGCTGGCGGGCGGTGCGTTCCGGATCTTCCTGCGCCGCGAGGCAGGTCGTCGTGCCGAGCACGACGAGGCTCGTCAACCAGCGCATCACTCGAACCCCTCCAGCTTCAGCCCGCGAAACTCGACCGGCGAATTCTCCGGGGCGTCGCCGACGACCATCAGACCGAGGAACCCTCTTGGCAGCTCCGGCGACTTCGCGCGGATCGGCTGGTGCTCGCCGACGATCGCGCGGAGTTGCTCCCCGCCGAGGTCGATCCGCAGTCGCAGCCAACCGCTGCGTTCGTCGTCGGACAGTGGGACCGACGATTCGGCGAGCTTCTCGAGTTGGTCGTCGCGCACCCGCCGGATCTCGACGGTTGCCGGACCGCTGTTCCAGGTCTGGATGCGGAGCTCGCAGTATTCCTCGATGTGCCGGTAGGCGAACACCAGACGGACGTCGCGTTCTCCGTCGGCACGCCACTCGACCGTGACGCTGCGTTCCTTCCCCGCGAAGTCGAGCCGACGGCCGCCGATCCGCAGCTGTCGTCCCTTGTCGTAGCTCGGGCTCGACAGGACGGGACCGTCGAACACCCACTCGTCCTTCCCCCAGATGAACTCGCCAGGCCGGAACATCTCGCCGATCGCCGCGTCGTCGGTCGCTTCGGAACCGAGCTCGGCCTTCCGGAACGCGGCGATGGTGGGGGCGGCGACGCTCGGGGACAGCCGCTCGGATTCTCGCACGAGCGGTTCCGCGATCCGCAGCCAGCCGGCGGCGATGTAGCGGTCCGCGACCTTGGCCAACAGCGACGCGGCGCGGTCGATCGACTTCCGGCGGCGGGCGTGGGCTGCGGCGATGCGCTTCGCGAAGGCTTCGATTCGTGCCGTGAGCGAGTCGGCCTCCTTGCCGGCGTCGAACAGCACGCGCTGCGCGTCGAACAGACGGAGGACCGCCGCCTCCGCGTCGCCGGCCTTGTTCGCGGTCTTCGCCGCCTCGAACAGCCGCGTCGCGCGCTCGAGACGA
>JAGQQZ010000526.1 GCA_020425915.1 Planctomycetota bacterium
AAGCCGGCGTCGGGGCGGCTGCGTGCCACGAAGATCGAGTCGCCGTGGGGGGACCAGCGAGGCCAGCGGTCGTCACCGTCGGCGCCGCCGACCGGCTCGACGATTCCGGATGCGACGGTCAGCTTCATCAGCCGGTGTGCGTCGTCACTCGTACTGCGCGTGAACAGTACGACCGCACCATCCGGCGAGAACGCGGGATCCTTGTCGCCCGGTACGTCCGACGAGGTTCCGACTCCACCGTCCGTGACCGGCCATGCGGTGAGCGCGACTTCGTCGAACATCCACAGCGTTCGGCGCGGCGTGGGATCGAGGAGGTCCCACCGCGAGAACACGACGAGACCGCCGCGGGCGTCGGGATCGGTCTGTTCGCTACCGTCGTCGAACAGCGGGTCGGCGTCCGTTCCGTCGAGTGCCATCGACCAGATTCGGCGGCGTCCACCTCGATTGCTCGAGAACAGGATCTTCGTCCCGTCGCTGTTCCAGCACGGAGAATCGTCTCGATCGTCGTTCGTCGTCAACCGGCGTTCGAGTGCCGACCCGTCGACCGTGCCGGTGAAGATCTCGCGACTGTCGGCGTCGTTGCCGCGGCGTTCGCGTGCGAACACGATGCGGATGCCGTCCGGGTGGATCCGAACGTCGGACTCCACGCCCGCGGCATCGGCCAGTCGCTTGTCGGCGAGCCCACGTCGCGTCGCCGTCCGCAGCGTGCCCTGTCCGGGAGAGTCGCGCTCGCTGCGACAGACCACGAGTTCGGCGGGCACGTTCACGGATGGGATCGGCGTGCCGCCGCCGCCACCGCTGCAGGACGCCAGCAGGCACAGCACGAGGCAAGGGGTTCTCACGGATTCGCCGCCAGCATCCGGCCCTGCACCGCGGGGGCGCTCGGTGGTCGACGATCCTCGGCGATCGACGCGACGCTGGTCCAGCCGAGGCCGATCGCGAACAACCCGTGGAAGATCGCCGTCCCCGGGACGCCGATCGACCAAGCGATCAGCGAGGTCGTCGCGGCACACAGCGCGAGCGCGCCTTCGACGAACGGAATGATGCCGCGCGTCGACCGGTAGGCGGGCGCGTCGACCGAGTGGCGGTCATTGCCGGCGTTGCGCTTCGGCGTGCGCCGGAACTCCCCGGCGTGACGCCGCATCGCCGACAGCACGGCGGCGGTGTTGTTGACGCACATGCCCGCGCCGATTGCGAATACGAGCGGTAGGCGCAGGATCGTCCGCACACGGAGCGTGCCGGCTCCGTATCGAGCCGTCGCGTAATAGAGCAGCAGGCACCCGGTCGCGAACAGCAGCGGCGTCGCCTCGAACGCGCACAGCCAGCTGGGCACTTCCGAGTGGTTGATCGCGCGGACGATCTGCAACGGCAGCGCGACCAGGATCAGGCCGAACAGGAGGGGGAACGCGACGTTTCCCAACAGGTGCACCGTGGCCTCGCCCTTGGCGAACCATGGGATCGGCGCACGCAGGATCCGGCCGAGCAGCTTGCGCGCCGTCTGCAGCGATCCCTTCGCCCAGCGGTGCTGTTGGCTCAGGAACGCGTTCATCTCGATCGGCAGCTCGGCCGGGCAGACGAGGTCGTGCAGGTAGCGGAACTTCCAGCCGCGAAGCTGCGCCCGGTACGAGAGATCCATGTCCTCGGTGAGCGTGTCGTGCTGCCAGCCACCGGCGTCCTCGATGCACTCGCGTCGGAACAGCCCGGCCGTGCCGTTGAAGTTGAAGAAGCAGCCGGTCTCCGCCCGCGCGCGGTGCTCGACGACGAAGTGACCGTCGAGCAGGGTGCGTTGCACGTCGGTCAGCAAGCTGAAGTCCGGGTTCACGTGACCCCAGCGCGCCTGGACCATGCCGATCCGCCCGTCGCGCATCTCCGCGACCGTGCGTCGGAGGAAGTCCGATGGTGGCAGGAAGTCGGCGTCGAAGATCGCGAGGAAGTCGCCGGTGGCCGAATCGAGTCCCTCTGCGAGCGCGCCTGCCTTGTAGCCGGTGCGCACCGACCGGCGCCGATGCTCGACGTCGAGGTCGGCGGGCAGCCCTTCGATCGCGCGGGCCACGATCCCGGACGTGTCGTCGGTCGAGTCGTCGAGCACCTGGATCTGGAGCCGGTCGCGCGGATAGTCGAGGCCAGCGACGCACTCGATCAGCCGGGCTGCGACGAGTCGCTCGTTGAAGATCGGCAGCTGGACCGTCACGCGGGGCCAGATCTCCGGCGTGGGGGCGTTCGCTCGGCGGCGATGGCGCGTCGCCAGGTAGAGCATCACGATCCAACCTCGGTGCAGACCCAGGGCCGCGAGCGGCACGAGCAGCGCGCATTGGATCCAGGTCAGCGAGGACTCGATGAGGTCGGGCACGATTCGGGCGGCGAGTGGGTCGGGCGACGCATTGTGGCAGACCGCCGAGGTCGAGTTCCACCCGTCGCACCGGTTCGAGCTGGCTTGCGGGTGCTGATACGACCACGATCGGAGGTGACGTGCGAGTTTCCGACTTCCATTTCGAGCTACCGCCCGAAGCGATCGCTGCCGAACCGGCCGAGCCGCGGGACAGCGCACGGCTCATGGTGTGCGGACGCCGGGGAGAGCCCGCGGAGCATCGGCTGGTGCGTGACCTTCCCGCGTTGTTGCGGGCGGGGGATCTGCTCGTCGTCAACGACACGCGAGTTGTGCCCGCGCGCCTCCTCGGCGTACGGCCGACCGGGGGGAAGGCCGAGGTGCTCGTGTTGGAGCGCGAGGGAGCCTTCGGTCGCGGGTTCGTCAAGCCGGCGAAGAAGGTGC
The DNA here is from genome assembly GCA_020425915.1 of Planctomycetota bacterium. Classification (GTDB taxonomy): domain Bacteria; phylum Planctomycetota; class UBA1135; order UBA1135; family UBA2386; genus JAGQQZ01. Next base: position 2,771 of record JAGQQZ010000526.1, read on the forward strand.
GGCTCGGTGAAGCCTGGATCCTCGAACGGCGGATCGAATTCGTGCCGCTGGAGGCGCTCGGCGGCGGGCAGTTCCGGTTCGAACTGCGGGTCGGCGCGGGCGATCTCGACGCCACGATCGAAGAACTGGGCCGAGCGCCGCTGCCGCCCTACATCCCGCGATCGGGAGAAGAGGATCGGGAGCTCGACCGTGATCGCTACCAGACGGTGTTCGCTGCGCGCGATGGGGCCGTCGCGGCGCCGACCGCAGGGCTGCACTTCACCTCCGATCTGTTGGCGAGCATCCGATCTCGCGGCGTCGACATCGCGAGCGTGACGTTGCACGTCGGCGAGGGGACTTTCGCCTCGGTTCGGGTCGACGACGTGGAAGATCATCGGATGCACCGCGAGTGGTTCGAGTTGCCCGAGGAGGCCGCGCGGGCGGTCGAGCGCACCCGCGCTGCCGGCGGTCGGGTCGTCGCGGTCGGGACGACTTCGGCGCGCACACTCGAGTCGCGAGCGACGGATGCGCGCACGGTCGAGGCGGGTAGCGGGGAGACCGAGTTGTTCCTGTATCCGGGCAAGGAGCTGCGCGTCGTCGATGCGCTGCTGACCAATTTCCACCTGCCGGAGTCGACGCTCCTGATGCTGGTCTCGGCGTTCGCCGGACGGGAGAACGTGTTGCGGTACTACCGTGAGGCGGTCGAGCGGGGTTACCGCTTCTTCTCGTTCGGCGACGCGATGTGGATCGCGTGAAGGATCGCTCGCGTCGCGGCCGCCGGATCCTCGGCGTGCGCGAGCGCCGCACTCACCGCGAAGTGACGCGCCCCGGCCCGAGCGAGCGCAGAGACGGTCTCCGCGGTGATGCCGCCGATGGCGAATACGGGAACCGTTGCGCTTGCGACGATCGGCACGATCGCATCCGCACCCTTGCCCTCGACGTAGCCCTTGGTCGTCGTCGGGTACATCGGTCCGAAACCGACGTAGTCCGCGCCCGCCCGCTCGGCAGCGATCAGTTGGTCGAGGTCGTGAGTGCTGACGCCCAACAAGCGGCATTCGAGCATCGCGCGTGCGGCGGTGACGTCGAGGTCGTCCTGGCCGACGTGCGCTCCGTCCGCGTCGATCGATAGGGCGAGTTCCACGTCGTCATTGACGATCAGGGGCACGTCGTGCTCACGGCACACGTCTCGGGCGCGGATCGCGCCAGCGGCATCGCGATGCTTGACGCGCCACTGCACGAGATCGACGCCGGCCACGAGCGCTTGCTCGAGCGTCACCCACGGATCGTGGCGACACGCCCTTGGTGTGAACAGGAAGCACAGTCGTCGGGAGTTCAGGGTCGCGCGCACGTCGCGACACCCTATCATTCGCGGCCATGCTGTCCGACTCGCTGGTCCCGAACCTGTTGATCTTCCTCGTCGGTCAGCTCGCGGCAATCGGCTACATGCGCACCGGACTCGCGCGGCGGGGGATCCAGGTCCTCGTCGCGACCTGGGCCGGCGCGGACGTCGCGTTGATCGCTCGGTTCGGATACCAGGAGACCGGGTGGGGGTACACCTCCGGTCTCTCGGTGATGCAAGTCGTCTCCCTAGCCGCGGCGGTGATGTTCGTCGTCGGTCGCGTCCGGCGCCGCTCGAAGCGCAACGTCGAGCGTCGTGACCGCATGCTCCGCGAGGCGTTCGTGCACTACCTGCGCAACGAGTTGGTTCCGGCCGAGAAGCTCTACACGACGCTGGCGCGCATCGACCCCTGGGACACGGCCGCGCACGTCGGTCGGGCGAGTGTCCTCGCGGAATCGGGGCGGCGACGGGAATCGCGCCGGGAGATGAAAATCGCCCGCGGCCTCGATCCGGACGGGCGGCTGATCGCCGCGGCGATGTCCGACGACTGACGTCGCGTCTCTGCGACACGTCGCGCGAATGCGACGTTCGCGCCGAATCAGCCTTGGGACCGGGGTCTCAGGCCGTTGTCGGCACGCCGGGCGAGCGCGCGGGGCGTCGGTCGTCCCGCTCCGTGTCGCGTCCGTTCGACACTCGAGGCTGCGCGTGGACCGTGCTCCCCACATGCGATGCACGCGGCTCCCTCCGTTGTCATCGACGCTTGGTCTTCACACCGGACCATCCGCGCGTTTCTCACCGCAGTTGGCAGACCGGTTGCTACAGGTCTCTTGCTCCTTCCACCCGACCAGACGACCTGAAACCAACGAAGAAACGCATGGAAATCCGAGACTTCTACAACGAGCTGAAGTGGTGTGCCGACTGCAACGACTACGTCCGCTACATGATGAGCGTGAACCATTCGTACTGCACGGCCTGCGGAAACCGCGTCCGACTGTTCAGCAAGGAAGACTCGAAGCGTTTCAGTGAGCAGGTTCAGAAGCGCAAGTGGAAAGCGAGCTGAGGAGCAACAGGCTTCTGCGCGGGTTCAACTCCCGCGAGCTCCAACCAGCTGCATCCCAATCCTCCTCCTGATCGCCCGAGAGAGGCTCGAGTCGACGTGACTCGGGCCTCTCTTTTTCTTTGTCTCGGCGTGACGTGTCGGCTTCGAAGTGGGCCTCACTCGGGCTCGCAACGACGGAGGGCCGGGCGGGGAACGCCAGGGGTTGGAAGTCGGAAGTTGGTCTTTTTCGACCTCGAGTTGTGGAGTCCGCGAGTTGCGGTGGGGGGCGCCCGCCGCGTTCCGGCGCGCGCCCGCCAACATCGGGATTCCCGATGCATGGATCCGTGCCATCGGGATTTCCGATCTTGGAAAGCGCCCGCCGACTTCGGTGCTCAGTTTCGGTGGGCACCCGCCACCCAAGTCCGGCGCGCGCCCGCCGCGAATGAGGTTGCGCACTCCCCCCGCGTCTTGCCTTCGATCCGAGCGTGCGCGAGCCAAGTAGTGAGCCGGAGCCCGAGCCGCGGACGCGACACGCGCGCCTCAATCCGACGCCAGCCGCTTGGTCGCGAACTCAGGAAGCTCGGCTCGCGGCTCGATTTCGCGAATTCTCCGAAACGCCGCGAGCGAGTCGTCGACCTTGCCGCAGAGCGACGCTGCGAACGCGCGCGCCCACCAGGCGTCGATCTCTTCGGGAGACGACTCGCTCCATCGCGTTGCGGCTTCCCAAGCCTCGGGAAACCTGAGGCTCTCCATGAGCCATCCGGTCTCGTCGGCCAGGTTGCCTCGGCGGCGGCTGGCGGTGACGGCGGCGTCGAGTCGTCGCCAGTGCGCCGCGTCGAACGTGATGTCGCCGATGCGGATCGGCCAGTAGCGGTTCTCGACGATGCGCCAGTCGCCGCTGACGAACCGAAGCTCGTAGATCTCGCCGAACTCCTCGCCGTAGGTGATCCCGGAGTCGTCCGGGAACGAACTGGTGGCGCGCACCCGGAGGATGGCCGTGTCGTCGTCCCAGCGGAGTTCCGGGTCGTCCACGTCGAGGCGAAGTCCGTCGGTCGGGACGCCGTCGAACCGGAACCGCCGGATCCGACGGAAGTCGTCGGACGGATACACGACGTCGTCGTCCGACGCGTCCGGACCGCGTCCGGATACGAGTTGACTGTCCGGCGAGAACGCGGCGATGTAACGGTCGTAGTCGCCGTGCTGGAAGAGCGCTCGCTGGCAATCCTCGACGATCCGCCGCAGTTGCTCCGCGGTCGGTGGCGGTTCGTGTCGGGTCGTCCCGCACGCTGCGAGTGCGAGCAGGAAGAAGACGGATCGCGGTCCGATGGACATGGCTCGCAGGTTAGCTCGGTTCGGCGCGTGTTTCCTTGGCCATCGTCCGACTCATGCGAAGCCGCACCCAGGGTGCGACCAGGAGCGATCCGAGCAGCGCGAGGCTCATGTCCTTGTGGGCGTCGAACATGTCGCCTTGCTGCCCGTTGTAGGTCTCGGCGTCTTCGGGGCTCAGGGCGACCGCGATTCCCCACTCGAGCAACTCGTAGACCTTGCTGAAGACGCCGATGAACGCGATGGCGACGACGACGCTCCAACCGTTCGACTTGGCGACGTGACGCTGCGTCAACTCGGCGGTCGGCAGCAGCACGAACAGCCCGAAGCAGAGGTGTACCACGCGGTCGTAGTGGTTCCGCTCGGTGGCGAGCCAGCTGGGAACCGAGCCGAACACGTGCTCTGCCCACTCACGGTAGGGAACGTTGCTGTACAGGAAGTGCGCGCCGACGACGTGCAGCAGGAGGAACGCCAGGAGCAACGTGTATGCGGTGTTGCTCAGCGGGGAACCGTGCGCGCGTCGCTCGTACCAGACGATCCAGGCCAGCAGGATCGCCGTCGGCGTGTGCTCGAGCGCCCAGTCGAATCGGTTGGCCGGCGCGATCGCGCTCAGCGCGATCGCCAGGAGCAGGCAGACCAGCAACCAGGCGCGGTAGGGCATGGGAAACGCGGGCGTCCGCGGATTCGCGAGGGCTGCAGTGTAGTACACTTCGGACCGCCACGACACGACATACCGAGGCCGGCACGATCCGCGACTCCATGAAGAACGAACGAGAGCTCGGTGCTCAGCCGATCGCCCGCTTCCTCGCCGAGCGCGGTCTGAAGCCGCACGACCTGGTCGAGGCTTCGGCCGAGCAACTCACGCACAAGATGGTCGCGCGCGCGGCGAAGGGGCGGCGCCTCACCTCGAACACGATGGGCAAGGTGGTGCGCGCGTTCAACGCGGCGACCGGCGAGAGTCGAACGGCCGAGGAGCTGTTCGACTACCGGCCAGTGAAGTAGGCGGCGGTCGAACGGGCTCGAGTTCGTGCGCTGACCGGGCGCGTCGAGTTCCGTTCCATCCGAGCGGCGCGGTCGCCGAACTCCCTACGGCATTCTGGGATGCTCGTCGGCAATCTTCGCGGGCCACGTCGCGCTTCCGCTGATGCGAACGGCGCTCAGGCCCGCGGTTCGAGCTTTTTCTCGCGCGTTGCGCGCCGACGCATCGGCGCGCGTCGCGTCGCTGGCATCGCGGCTACCTGCCGTTCGATCAGCGCCGCGGCTCCGACATGGCGTGGCGGAGTGCCGTTGACCTATCGGAAGGATCGCTACGTTCCCGTCCGCAACGACGAACGACACCAATGCGAACGACGACTCTCTCTTGTGTTCTACTCAGCGGACTCGCGCTGAACGTCTCGATCCACGCGCAGGGTTTCGAGTACCCCACGTTCGGTTCCACGACCGGGCTCACCCTCAACGGGAATGCGTTCACGAGCGCGTCGGAGATCCTGTTCGGGACGCTCCCCGGTGAAGTGGGCTCGGTCTGGCGGACTCCGGCTCAGCCGGTGGCTGCCGGGTTCACGACGACGTTCGACTTCGACATGGTCGGTAGCGGATTCGGCGGGTTCGCGTTCGTCGTGCAGAACAACGCGGCGGGGGCCTCGGCGCTCGGGGCGAACGAGGAAGGGCTTGGCTACGACGGGCTCGACAACTTGATCGCGGTCGAGTTCGACACGATCGCCAACCCGGCGGTGGCGCATGATCTCGGACTCCCCAATCCGCACGTCGCGATTCATCGGAACCTTCCGGGTCAGCCCAACTTGTCGGCGCCGATCGCGTCGGCAGGCGTGGGGATTCTCACGGCGGTGTCGCCAAGGGTCCGCATCGACTACGTGCCAGGAACGTTGACCGTGTTCTACGGCGGCTCGGTGCTGCTGTCGGTTCCGCTCGATCTCGGGGCCGATCTGAGTCTCGCGGCCGGGAACGCGTTCGTCGGCTTCACCGGGTCGACGAGTTCCATCGCCCCGATCGCGGTAGAGACGCGACTCCAGAGCTGGTACTTCTCCCCGCTGCCACCTCCGCAACCTAGCTCGCCGTTCGGCTTCATGCGACCGGACTTCGCGTCTCCGACCGGGCTCGTGCTGAACGGCAACGTGACCA
>JAGQQZ010000527.1 GCA_020425915.1 Planctomycetota bacterium
ACGGCGAGGTCCTCGTCGACGACGCGACCGCGCGCGTCGACCGGTGGCCCCTGGTAGCCGCGCTCGAAGTGTCGCGTGCCGATCACGCTGGTGGCGAGATAGCCGAGCCCCTCGGGTACCAGCAGCAACCACCACGCGAAGAACCAGACCACGACGACACCGGCGACGACGAGCCACCGCCGCGGGCGCTTCCGCCAGCGACGGACGAGCCACCAGACGACGACCACGACGATCGTCAGCGCGCACCAGATCGCGAGGATGATCGCGCCGAGTCCCATCAGAACGCGAGCGTCGCGACCTTCAGGTAGCGCGTCTGCGGGCACTCGAGCGCCACCGGATGGTCGGGCCCGGCGCCGCCGACGTGGAGGATGCGGGCATCGCGCCGCGCGATCGCCGCGGCTTCGGTGAGGATCGAGAGGAACCGGGGTTCCCCGAGCGCACCCGAGCACGAACAAGTCACGACGATCCCGCCGCGCGCGACCTTGCGGAACGCGAGCTGGTTGAGGTCCTGGTAGCGGCGTTCGCCGACCTCGACCTCCTCCTTGCCGCGAATCCACTTCGGCGGGTCGAGCACGATCAGGTCGTAGGCTCCGTCCTTGGCGTCACGCAGCACGTCGAAGGCGTCGCCGTGCTCGAAGCGCACGTCGCGCCGGTTCCGCTTCGCGTTCTCCGCCGCCTGCGCGACCACGCCCTCGTCGAGGTCGAATCCGACCACGCGCTTGGCGCCGCCGACGCTCGCGTTGAGCGCGAACCCGCCCGAGTTGCAGCACAGGTCGAGCACCGTGCGACCGCGCGCCAACTCCCGCACGCGCATCCGAGCGTCGCGCTGGTCGGCGAAGAAACCGGTCTTGTGGTCCTGCCCGGGCCGCACCGCGTAGTGCAGCCCGTGCTCCTCGACGTCGACGACGAACGGCTTGCCACGCGGCGGCGTCTCCATGCCCTCCCGTGACTTCGCGGTCTCGTCGACGGTCAGCACCATCCGCGAACCCGGGAATCGCTCGAGCAACCGTTCCCCGATCGGTTCCGCTCGCTGTTGCATGCAGAGCGAGAAGAGCTGCGCGACGATCGCGTCGCCGAGCCGGTCGATGACGATGCCCGGGAAGCCGTCGCCCTCGCTGTGGACGATTCGATAGCCGTTGGTCACCTCGGGCAGTCCGAGGACCTCGTGTCGGAGGTGGATCGCCGCGTCGAGCCGGTCGAGCAGGAACGCGTCGGGATCGTCGACCCGGGCGCGATCCAGCATCCGCAGCGCGAGGTCGGTCCGAGAATTGTAGAAGCCGGTGCCGACGGGCTTGCCGGCGCGATCGACGACCCGCACGGCGCTGCCGGCGGGGATCCGCTCGGCCGGACGCTGGATCATCTTGCGATAGAACCACGGGTGGCGTCCGTGTACCCGAACCTTGAGTTTCACCTGCACGACGGCGCCATGTTTAGGAGAGTTCCGAGTCACGCGCCACGACTCCGCGGGTCTCGATTCGTGGCTCGGGCACGCGACCGCCACGCCACTCCCGAAATCCCGGGATAGACTCGGTCGTGGACCTCCTCAGACCAGAGCCCCAGCCGTCGATCGTGCTCGCCGAGGGCGCGCGCTGTCGTCGCAGCCGGGTCGACCGGCGCCGGCAGCCGACGCCGATCCTGTCGACGTACACGTTCTTCGGCGGTCGTCGTCGGCTCGTCCGCCGCGACGAGGAGGACGGCCGCGTGTTCGTCGACCAGTGGGGCGCAGGCCTGTTCCTCGTGGTTTCTTGCGTGGCCGCGCTGAACTTCCTCGACGCCTGGTTCACGATCCTGTTGTTGAGCTTCGGCGGCAAGGAGATGAACCCGTTCATCGACGCCGTGCTGCAGATGGGGTTCTGGCCGTTCATCTTCGTCAAGAGCCTCGGCATCGGGACCTGCGTCGCGATCCTCACGCTGACGTCGCGATTCGGCATCGCCAAGGTCGGGCTGGGGACCGTGCTCATGGGATACTCGATGTTGCTGTGCTGGCACCTCGTCCTCATGGAGCGGGTGCCCTTCTGAGCCGTCGTTCGGGGACCGGCCCCGCACCGTCCACACGGAACTAGGCCAGTTCCCGAAGTTGCGCCCGACGGGGCGTGCGCCGACACTCGCCACCGCATGTGCGGCATCCTCGGCGCTCTCGAATCCAAGTTCGACGCCGCCAGATTCGAAGCAGCGCTCGCGCGCCTCGCCTGGCGCGGTCGCGACGGATCCGGCTCGACCAGCACCGCGGGCTGGCGCCTCGGCACGGCGCGACTCGCGATCAGCGACGCCACCGCACCTCAGCCGATCGAGTGTCCGCGGACCGGCCGGGTCGTCGTGTTCAACGGCGCGGTCACCTCAGCCCGTGACGAGTGGGCGCGGTATCGCACCGCGACGCGCAACGACGCTGAACTGCTGCTGCACCGGCTGGCCCACGACGGTCCCGAGGGACTGCTCGACATGACCGGGCCGTACGCGTTCGCGATCGCGGATCCGTTGGCTGACTGCGTCTACGTCGGGCGGGACCATCTGGGGGAGAAGCCGTTGCTCGTCGCCAGCGAAGACGGCGAGCCGGTGGCGTTCGCCTCGACCGGACCCGCGCTGCGCGCACTGGGCTTCCGCACCGAGTGGAATCCGGTGGAGCTCGGTCGCTGGTTCCGGCG
>JAGQQZ010000528.1 GCA_020425915.1 Planctomycetota bacterium
CTTTGATCCCGAGCGTTCGCGAGCCGAGCACACCCCGATCCGCGACCCGGATACCACGGAGCGCTATCGTCATCGAAATGGGAAGGCAACTCGTCGTCGCGATCCTCGCCGTCGTCGTCGCGCTCGGTGTCTGGTTCCTCTGGCAGACACTCGGCGAAACTCCAGCGGCACCTTCCGGGACGTCGGTGAACACGGATCGTCCGATCGACGAACGGAGTTCGGAGATGCCGAGCCCTTCGATCGCGGACGAATCGGCGATCAACGCGGAACACGACGCCAACCCATCGCGAGTCGAGGTCGCGGAGCGCAGCGAGTGGCGCGTGATCGGCGACACGGTCTCGTCGCAGTCGCGCGAACCGTATCCCGGTGTCGCCGTCCGAGTCCGTGTGTGGGACGGGTATGCGCAGCGTGGTGAGCCCCGAGTCGACGAGACCGTCGTCTCGGACGCCGCCGCCAAATTCGGCTTCGCGTGTCCACCTCCGACCGGAGCGGTCGTCGTCGCAGTGAGCGGCGCCGAGCCGGATCACGAGAGCTATGGCTCGACCCAAGTGGTCGCACCCGGTGAGGCCGTTCCGTTGCTGAGAGTCTGGTTCTCTCGTCGGGACAGCGTCGTCGCGGGTACCGTTCGCGACACGCGCGACACACCGATCGAGGGTGCCACGATTCGCGCCGGGCAACTGTCTTCGAAGACCGACGAGCACGGTCGGTACGAGCTGCCGGCCGCCTCGGCCTCGGAACGGGTCTACGTCTACGCGACGGCCGCAGGATTCGCGCAGAGTCGCGCGACCGCGACGACGAAGGGAACGGCGAGCAGGGCGATCGTCGATTTCGAGTTGCGACCGTCGCTCCGCGTCGTCGGTCGAGTCGTGGACGAATCGGGACAGCCGCTCGAGGGTGCTCGCGTGACCTCGTTCTTCACGAACCGCAACGTCGTGGAGTCCGACCGCGACGGTCGGTTCACGCTCGACCATCTCGACCCCGAGCGCGAGAGCCACGACGTGTACGCGCGCCTCGACGGCTACGTGGAGGCGAGCGCGAAGGTCGCTTCGAGCGGCACCGAGGTCCAAGTTCCCGACTTCGTGATGCGGCGTGGCGGTCGAATCGCGGGACGGGTGGTCGACGAGGTCGGGACGGCACTCCCCGCGATCGATCTCTACATCGGGTTCTCGCCTTCGGCCTACAACCGCCTCGACGCGGTGTCGGGTGACGATGGTGACTTCGAGTTCCTGGCGGTCCCGTTCGGCGATCAGAACCTGGTCACGCTGGCGAACGGCTTCGCTCCGAGTCGTCAGGTGGTCGTGTTGTCCGAAAGTCGGCGCGTGATCGATCACCTGGAGATTCGTCTCACACGAGGTCACTTCGTCGGTGGTGTGGTCCTCGACGAGAGTGGGTCGCCCCGCACCGGGGTCGGGTTCGCGGCACGGCATGCTGGCGAGTACATCGACAAGCGAGGCCGGACGGACGACGTGGGGCGGTTCCGTGTCGACGGGTTGCCGATGGAGCAAGTCGACATCGAGTTCTTCGGTGAGGGCGTGCTGCGAACGAACGTGCCCGTGACGAGTTTCGACCGTGCGGACCTCGAGTTCGTGGTTCCCTCCTCTGGTGGCGTCGCGGGTCGCGTCGTCGACGGAACGACGGGATCACCGCTCGAGAAGTTCCGAGTCCGGTTCGTCGGCCACACGGTGCGGGACGGCGATGTTCCCCAGCTCGGCTACTCGGCGACCTGGGGGCGCGAGGGCCATCGCTTTTCGGGAACCGATGGGTACTGGGACAGCGGCACCGAATCGCTCGTGCCCGGCGCGCCGATCGGTATCGAAGTCCGTGCCGATGGCTACGCTCCGGCGCTCGTCGCTCGGGTGCTCTGTGAGACGAATCCGGATCCGGACGAACTCGTGATCCGCATGTCACCAGGCGGCCACGTTTCGGGACGTGTCGTCGACGCCTCCGGCGTTCCCGTCGCTGCCGCGCACGTCGCGGTGAGGGCCGTCACGGACGAACGGCGTACGATCTCGCCGGAGCCGTACGAGACGGGTGTCGACCACACCGATGCCGATGGCGCATTCTCGTTCGATGCGGTCGCGCCGGGCAGCACCGTGCTGATCGTCGAGGCCGAAGGCAAGCCTGCGCACGTCGACGGACCGTTCGAGGTCACCGACGGAGTCCGAGTCGATCGCGTCGTGCAGATGCCGGACGGAGCGAAGTTGCGCGGTCGGTTGCTCGATGCGAGCGGGACGCCGCTCGGTGGCGAGACGATCTGCCTGAACACGTTGGGCGGCGACCCGGCGCCGTCCTACTCGGCCGAGGTGCTCACCGATGCCGAGGGATGGTTCGAGTTCGGCGGACTTGCCGACGGCCTGTTCCAGGTGGGCCATCGAATCCGGGACGCCGGCCAATCCGCGTTCTCGTCGTCGGGTCGGGTTCGGCTCGTCGACGGTTCTGCGCCCGACTTCGTCCTGCGGCCCACGGGCACCGGCAAGCTCATCGGCACGTTGCGGATGCAGGACGGAAGTGATGTGCCGGACGCCGTGTCGATCACGTGTGTGCCGATCGAAGGCACGTCGCGAATCCAACGGGGCACGATCGCGCGCGGTGGCCGGTTCGAGATCGAGGCGGTCGAAGAGAGCACCTACGCGATCTCGGCGTACTACTTCGGCACGGACGTCCGGCTCATCGGCAACGAAGGCGCGGTCGTCGTGCGTGGTGCCACGAGCGTCGAGCTCGAACTTCGGTCTGCGTGGCAGAGGTGAGGACTCGCTGATTCCCCTGACGGCTCGTGCCGCGCATCTGCTATACCGTCGCGCCGACCCATGCTCGCATTCGACTACTCGATCCTCGCCGACGTCGACGCCACGCTGAACGCGACGGCGTTCGTCCTGATCGTCGCCGGCCTCGTCGCGATCAAGCGCGGCCGCGAGGCGCTGCACAAGGTGCTGATGCTCGCTGCGACCGCGGTCTCGGCGGCGTTCCTGGCTTGCTATCTGACGTATCACTTCAACGCCGAGCCGGTGAAGTTCGGCGGTGAGGGCGCGATCCGGACGATCTACTACGTGATCCTGATCTCGCACATCTTCCTCGCGGTCGTGCAGGTGCCCCTGATCCTGGGGACGATCTGGCACGGGGTGAAGGACAACCGCGCCAAGCACCGCAAGTGGGCCAAGATCACCGCGCCGATCTGGCTCTACGTCTCGATCACCGGGGTCGTGATCTACGTGATGCTCTACTGGACCTGATTCTCCGGGCGCGCTATTTCTCATCCGATGCAGTGCCCGTGCCAGAGTGGTCAGCCCGCCGCCGAATGTTGCCAGCCGTTCCTCGAGGGGGAGGCGTGGCCCGACACGGCCGAGCAGCTCATGCGTGCTCGTTACACCGCGTTCGCGACGGGGGCGGTCGATTTCATCATCGAGTCGCACGACCCGTCGAGTCGTGACGAGGTCGACCGGAACACGACCGCGCAGTGGTCGAAGCAGTCGGAATGGCTCGGCTTCGAGTTGCTCGACGTCGAGGGCGGCCAGAAGTCCGACACCGATGGTCGGGTCGAGTTCGTCGCGCGCTACAAGGTCAAGGGCGACGAGGTCGCGCACCACGAGACGGCCGTGTTCCACAAGAAGGACGGCCGCTGGTACTTCGTCGACAGCGAGATGGCCGGGCACGAGACCTTCGTGCGCCAGAGCCCGAAGGTCGGGCGCAACGACCCGTGCCCTTGTGGCTCGGGTAAGAAGTACAAGAAGTGCTGCGCCCGCGTGGCCTAGCGCTCACGTCCTCGTGAGCGCCAGCGGCGCTACCAGTCGAACCCGGTGCCGAACTCGAGGAACAGCGACGCGCCCGGCGTTCCGTTCATCTGCCGCACGGTCCCGTTGAACTCCTCGTCGCCGCCGACGATGCTGCCGATCCGGCCGAACACGCTGACCTGGTCGTCGAAACGCCACGTCGCACCGGCGTAGAGCCGCATCTCCTGCGTCTGCCAGTCGAACTGCGGCTTGCCGATCGCGCTCGGTCCACGCACGTGGTACTCGTCACCCTCGAGTGACACGCCGACGTTCAGCAGCAGCTCGGCCTGCGGGTTGTACGTGACCTCGACGTGGTTCGGCAGCAACACGTCGAGGTGCCACTGCTCGGCGAAGTTCCAGGCGACACCCAGCTGCGGATACAGGTCGACGTCCTCGAACAGCTTGTCCGTGCGCAGACCGAACCGCCAGAACAGGAACTCGTCGTGCTGCAGCGTCGCGCGGACGTGACCGTAGAACTGCCAGTCCTTGCTGTTCAGGCCGCCCTCGAAGTCGGAGTAGACGCCGGGTTCGAGCTGCGCCTCGATGAACAGGCCGGGATCGATGAACGTTCCGCCACCGATGATCAGTCCGGTCTCCCAGAGCGTCTCGTCGTCATCCGGTCCGACGACGGCGCTGGAGAACGAGAAGTCGCGCCGATCGATGTGCCCGCCGACGCGCATCCAGGAATCGGGATCGATCGGGAAGTCGTACTGGGCGTCGAGCTCGAACTCGGTGATGTCGAACGACCCCGGTTCGCCCTTCACCTCCGCGTTGATGTCGCGGAGGAAGCTGAACCGCACGTCCTGCCGGTAGCCCTTCGCGCGCTGCAGCAGCTCGCCGTGGTTCTGGGAGAACAACGTCGACACGCTGTAGTCGCGATCCTGCGGCGAGAACAGCTCGACACCGGTGTGCGGGTCGAGCCACCACGACTTGGAGTCGTCTCGCGTCCCGGCGTCCTGGGCCGAGGCGAACGGACCGAGCATCGCGGTGACGGCGACGACGCCGAGGAACTTCGAGAACGACGTTGGCAGACTGCGCATTCTGGCTTCGCGGGGCTCGAAGGGGCCCCCTCCCGATCAGGCACGTTTCAGAATTCGAGGCGCTCCGTTCGACCGATTCCGGAGCCGATGGCCTCTACGCGATCACGATAGCGAGCGGCGCACGAAACTGGAACGACGAGGTCCGCCGCGTCGAAGCCGGGGAGATTGTGGAAAGCGTTTCACAACGTGTCGTCGTGTGCGCGAGTGGGACGAAGTCCGCTGGTTCGGAACATGTCGACCGCGCAGAATGTCCACGACCGTGCTCCATTCCCTCCACATTCGAGACCTCGCGCTGATCGAGCGTGCCGAGGTCCGGTTCGACTCGGGCCTCAACGTGATCTCCGGTGAGACCGGCGGCGGAAAGTCCCTCGTCGTGACCGCGCTCGAGCTGCTGCGCGGCGGCAAGGCCTCGGCCGGGCTCGTGCGGCACGGCGCGGACGAACTCCGGGTCGACGGCGAGTTTGGAATCGGCGGTGGCGAACGGTCGCACGCCGTCTCCGAGCTCGTTCGCGAGAGCGTCGGCGTCGAACCCGAAGAGGGTCTCGTCGTCGTGACCCGGATCGTGGACCGGAAGGGGCGCTCGAAGGTTCGGATCAACGGCCGGCCATCGACACTCGGTGCGCTTCGCGAACTCTGCACCTGGCTGCTCGAGATCCACGGTCAGGGCGAATCGCGGGCGCTGATGCGAGCCGAGATCCAGGCCGAGACCCTCGACGCGTTCGCGGGGACCACCGACCTGCGCGGCCGCTTCGCCGAGGCCCTGAGCAGTGCACGCGAACTCGCGGTGCGGATCGAGTCGGTCTGCGACGCCTCGCGCGAGCGGCTGCAGCGGGTCGAGTTCCTGCGTTTCCAGCTGGCCGAACTCGAGGACCTCGGTCTCGAGGCCGGCGAGACCGCTCGACTCGAGGAGGAGCATCGGGTGCTCGCGAACCTCGACCGACTGCGCGACCGTCTGCAGGACGCGGGCGACGCTCTGGTCGACGGCGAACCGTCGGCTGGCGGGTTGATCAGTCGGGCCGAGCGAGCCCTGCAAGACATCAGCGAGATCGACCACGGGCTCGACGAGGCCGCGGAACTCTGCGCCGAACTCCGCATCCAGTGCGACGAAGTCGCACGGATCGTCCAGTCGCGCCTCGCGGACCTGGAACTCGAGCCGGGGCGTCTCGAGCAAGTCGAGGAGCGACTCGCGGCGGTGCGGTCGGCGCCCGCCAGGTACGGTCCGGGCGAGGACGACCTGTTGGCGCGCGCCGTGTCGATTCGAGGCGAGCTCGACGATCTCGATGCCGACGAGCAGGGCGCGGGCGAACTCGCGGAGGCGCTCCGCGCCGCGGTCGCGGAGCTCGCACGGATCGGACGACGGCTCGTGCGTGCGAGGCGCAAGGCGTCGGCGCCGTTCGCCCGCGCGATCGAGGCGGAACTCGAGGCGCTCGGCATGCCGTCGGTTCGGTTGCAGGTCGGCATGGCGGACGATTTCGCAGCCGATCGCGTGCTCGAGGAGTCGTCGATGC
>JAGQQZ010000529.1 GCA_020425915.1 Planctomycetota bacterium
CCGCTCGTCGAGCAAGCGGTCGAGACCGTCATGCCGGTCTCGAAGCTCCGGTACGTCGCGTTCTCGCACTACGAGGCCGACGAGTGCGGTGCGTTGAACGAATGGCTCGCGGCGGCGCCCGACTCGGTCCCGCTGTGCGGCGCGGTCGCCGCGATGGTCTCGGTCGACGACGTCGCCGACCGGCCGGCGCGCGCGTTGCAGGACGGCGAAGTCGTCTCGTTGGGGGAGCACTCGGTGAAGTGGATCGAGACGCCTCACCTGCCGCACGGCTGGGAATGTGGTCACCTGATGGAGCTCTCGACCGGGACGCTGCTCCGCGGCGACCTGTTCTCGCAGCCAGGCGACGGGCATCCTGCGATCACCGAGTCGGACATCCTCGGGCCGAGCGAGGCGTTCCGCGCGCAGATGGACTACTTCTCGCACACGGCGGACGCCGCGGCTCTGATCGACAAGCTCGCTGCCGAGCGACCGAAGGTCCTGGCCTGCATGCACGGAAGCTGTTGGAAGGGCGACGGCGCCGCGTTGCTGAGACAACTCGGTGAGCGACTGGTGTCGCGCGAGCCGTCGGCGAGATGATCGGCGTCGCGTTCCGATCCTGACGCCGAACGCGCACGGCGCGGTTCTCCATTCGGAGATCCTGTTTCCGGGATCCGAACGCAGGTCGAGGGAAAGAAAGAGCGCGGTGGGCTGCCGACGCAGCCGGACAAGGAGGACGGAGTGGATGCCGCCGGTCGCCTATCGGCGCACGGTGGCATCGCGCCCGCGGGCGATTGCGCGCTCCTGCCCGACCGAGGAAGATCCGCGCGCCGATGAGACGCGTTCGCCGAGCAGTCACCCGTGTGTTCCTCGTCGCGTTCGGAGTCCTCATCGCGGTGGCCGCACTCGAGTGCGGCCTGCGATTGGTCGTGCCGGCGCCCGCGTTCGACCCGACCTGGGGGATGGGTTCCTCCGTCGGCGCCGACGGGCAGGCGTCGTACGTGCCGGACGAGGAACTCGGTTACGTGCCTCGCATCGATGGACCCGTGTTCAACGAATTCGGCACGATCCGGAATCCGTACCCGGTGGCGAAGCGCGACGGCATCGAGCGCGTCCTGTTCCTCGGCGATTCGGTGACCGAGCGTCGGAGGATCGTCGACGCGCTGTCGGTCCTGCACGGCGAGGCGACCTGCGAGTACTGGATCGCTGGTGTCGGTGGCTACAACACGGTCCAGGAAGTCCGGTTCTTCGAGCGCTACGCCTCACGCATCGAGCCGGATCACGTCGTCCTGACGTTCCACAACAACGACTTCTTCACGACGCCGGTCGCGCTGCGCGACGAGAGTGGAGATCTCGTCGTCTACGCCGGTGATCGACCGACCCACGGGCTCGGCGCTTGGCTGTACCGAAACAGTCGCGTCGCACGCGCGGTCGTCGATTGGTCGTCGGAGCGCGGCGGCGTGGCCGAGGTCGAATCTCGCGCCGGCGTCACCCGCGATGCGCTCGCGCGCCTGCGCGACCAGCTCGCGGCCTCCGGCGTTCAGCTCACCGTGTTGTTGTTCCCGATCCTGAATCCGCGCGATCGATGGAAGCCGGGCGAGACGCGATCCCGCGAGATCGCGCTCGAGCTGTTCGACGAACTGGGACTTCGATCGATCGATCTGCTCGAGCCGATCGAACGGTCGATCCACGACGGCGTCGACGTTCGTGAGCAGCCCGACGACACGTGGCATCCCAATTGGGAGGCGGGGCGTCGCATGGCGCAGTTCGCGCTCCGTCACGGCTTGCTCGACGGCGGGGTGATGGATGACCGCGTCTCGATCCACGCCGATCCGTCGCGGATCTCGCTCGCGTCGGGTGGTCAGCAGGTGCTGACGATCGATGCCGGACGACATCGCGCGGGCCGTTCGTTCCTGGTCCTCGGTTCGGCGAGCGGCACCGAACCGTCGACGTCGCTGCACGCCCTCCCGGTGCCGCTCGTCGACGACGGCTACTTCCAGCTCACGCTCGCACAGCCCGGGGCGTGGATCCGCTACGACGGTGTCCTCGACGAGAACGGTCGGGGTCGGGCGATCGTCGCGTATCCCGCCGGTTCGGACGCGACGCTCGGCACACTGCATCACGCGTGCGTCCTCTACCAGGCGTTCCCGCTCGCGTTCCACGCCGTGAGCGCAGCGGTTGCGCTGGAATTGACGCGGTGATGGCGCGCTGCTCGGCGGATTAGTCCTCGACGTACGTCTGGTAGTCCGGCTCGTACACGAACGAGCGAACGTGCTCGAGCAGATCGTCCGGTCGAGGGTCGTCCGTCAGCCCTTCGGAGTGGACGAACTCGGCGACGGCGGTTGCGATGCGTAGCGACACGGCGCGGATGTTCGCGAGTGGCGGATAGAGGCAGCCGGTCGCGAGATCCTCGGCCGACGTCATGCCGGCGAGCGTCCCGGCCGCGATCCGGAAGATCTCGTCGGGCACGCGCTTCGCGCCGCTCGCGACGATGCCGAGGCCGACGCCGGGGAAGATGTAGCAGTTGTTGCCCTGGCCGGGGACGAGCGTGCGCCCAGCCAGTTCGACCGGATCGAACGGGCTGCCGCTGGCGAACACCGCGCGGCCATCGGACCACTCGTAGGCCTGCCGGGCCGTGCACTCGGCCTTCGACGTCGGGTTCGACAGTGCGAACACGATCGGACGTTCGTTGTTCGCGGCCATCACTTCGACGATCGGTCGCGTGAAGGTCTGTGGTTGGCCGCTGACGCCGACCAGCGCCGTCGGTCGCAAGACGTCCACCGCGTTCGCAAGGTCCGGGACGAACTCGTGATCGTGGGCGAACGGCAGCTTGTGCGGCGCCAGGTCGGTGCGCGACGCGACGACCAGCCCCTTCGAGTCGACCATCCAGCAGCGTCGCCTGGCCTCGGCCGCGTCCAGTCCGTCGGCGACGAGTTCGGACACGATCAGCTCGGCGATGCCGGCACCGGCCTCGCCGGCGCCCAGGAACAGGATGCGGTGATCGGCCAGTCGCGTGTCCGTGATTCGTTGCGCCGAGACCAGCCCGGCCAGCGCGATCGCGGCGGTTCCCTGGATGTCGTCGTTGAAGCAGCAGATTCGGTCGCGATAGCGCTCGAGCAGCTTGAAGGCGTGACGGTTGCCGAAGTCCTCGAACTGCAGCAGCACACGTGGGAACGCGCGCGCAACCTCCGTGACGAACTCCTCGAGGAACTCGTCGTACTCGTCCCCGTCGAGCCGGCCGCGACGCAGCCCGGCGTAGTAGGGGTCGTCGAGCAGCTCGGAGTTGTTGGTGCCCACGTCGAGGGTAATCGGCAGGCAGACGTGCGGGTTCACGCCGGCGCATGCGGTGTAGAGGTTCAGTTTCCCCACCGGGATGCCCATGCCGTGCGCGCCCAGGTCGCCGAGCCCGAGGATCCGCTCGCCGTCGGTCGCGACGATGACGCGCACGTCCCGCATCGGCCAGTTGCGCAGCACTTCGCCGATCCGTCCGCGGTCCTCGGCCGACAGGAACAGGCCGCGCGGCCGCCGGAAGATGTGCCCGAACTCCTGGCACGCCTTGCCGACGGTCGGCGTGTAGACGATCGGCATCAGCTCGGTCAGGTTGTCGACCAGCACGCGGAAGTAGAGCGACTCGTTGCGATCCTGCAGCGACGACAACGAGATGTAGCGTTGCATCGGGTCCTGCGAGCGCCGGATCAACGCCAGCGCGCGCGCGGCCTGCTCGGCCTCCGAGAACACGTGCGGCGGCAGCAGCCCGCGCAATCGCAATGCGTCCCGTTCCGCAGCGGTGAACGCCGTGCCCTTGTTGCGTCGCGGATCGTGCAGCAGCTCGGTGCCGAGCCGGAGGTGTCCCTCGTGTTCGAGGAGCTCGCGTCGGATCGTCATGGCGACATACGAACAGAAGTAGGGGGGCGGAGGGTAGTCCTGAACGAGAGGGTGCGCCGCGTCCTGGCCGGGTCGCCACCATCGACGACTCGACGGCTGCACGCCGTGGGCGCGTCGCCCGCGGATTCGCCGCAGAGTCCGAGTGCACTTCGTGACAAGGACTTACGGCGACTTCGAAAGAATTCGAGATTCGCAGGTGCGCGCGAACCTCGGCTGGCATGGAGACGGATACCCGCGGACGTCGCTCTTGGCGTCCGCCAAACCACCGTTCGGAAACGCCGATCATGTTCACCTTCAAGCTCGCGCCCTTCGCGCTCCTCGCTGCCGTCCTTCCCGCGCAGATCCAGACCACGACCATCGCCGCGAGCGACGCGACGATGGTGCGCCTGCAGGCGCCCGACCAGAACTACGCGTCGAACCAGTATCTCTACGCCGCGGGTGCGAACAGCACGGACGGCACGCGCCGCATCCTGCTGAACTTCGACCTGACGAGCCTCGGCGGCCACGCGATCCGCAGCGCGAAGCTGCGTGTCCACTGCAATGTCGGCACCAAGCAGGTGCATGTCCACCGCGCTACGTCCGCGTGGGAGCAGTCGACCGCGACCTGGAACAACCAACCGTCGTTCGATGCTCAGGTCGAGGCCGTGACGACGGCCTTCCCGAGCCGGTGGAAGGAATTCGACGTCACGACGCTCGTCCGCTCCTGGGTCGACGGTCAGTACCCGAACGAGGGCGTCGTCCTTCGTCATGTCAGCGAGGCCACGCACACCTACCAAGTCTCGATCTACAGTGTTGGCGCCGACCGACCCCAACTCGTGGTCGAGTCGTCGACGTTCGAGTACGGGGCATCGTGCGGCTTCCCGGTCACGCTCTCGGGCAGTCCGGCTCCCGGGTCGACGTTCCGCTTCGAAGCACCGACTCCTGGAGCGCAGTTCGTCCAGGGGTACGCCGCGATGCTGCTCGGCGCGACTCAAGAGTCACTCGACTTGTTCCCGCTCGGACTGCCGGGCTGCGCGCTGCTGACGTCGACGAACGTAGCGGTCGAGATGGCGTACGACCTGCCGTCGGCAACGTTCCATTTCGAGATGGCGGCGCCGACGGATCCGTCGATGTCCGGGGTCACGTGGTACTGGCAAGGCCTGCACTACGACCTGCTGACGCAGCAGTTCGGGACGAGCCAGGGCTTCGGCACCGTGTTCGGCGAGTGATCCGAGCGCCTGCGCGACCGGTCAGCCGTCGCGCAGGCGCCTGGCGTCGGCGTCTCGCCCCGCCGCTTCGTAGGCGTGGACCAGATCCTCGATCGCCGCCCGCGTGAGCGGGTCATCGTCACCCGAGGTGCGACGTCTGGCCGCGAGGTACGCCTCGCCCGCCGCGCACGCCTCGTCGAGCTTGCCGAGCGCGTGGAACACCGGTCG